>JBEPXU010000171.1:0-4860 GCA_041641735.1 Ectothiorhodospiraceae bacterium | reverse complement strand
CGTCAGTGAATGATACCTCCTGTGTATCACTATCTAGGGTAACGGGATTTGTAAAAGGCGGCAATTTTCCACGCTATGCTGACAACGGCACCATTCGCATTTGCCGATGAATGACATCACGTTCAGAAGGGTAATGCGATTAAAAAAACAGTAATATAATCAGGTGTTTGTAGGCGTTTTCTTACAATTATGTAGGCAATTGGTAGAACTGAATAAAGTGTGATGGGGTTCACAGATTAGGGTGCCTGCATGTACTAATCCTTAGTGTAAGGCTCGGGTATAACATTCCGAGACTTCGACAAGGGCACCCCGGGGCGAAAGTCCCGGCTCGCAAAGTCACCGGTCTAAAGGGCGATAGCGCAATTTTTCCCATGACAGCGGGACTGCCAATAAAGTGTCACAGTAGCGTGATATTAAAAGGGAAGCTCAGGGTTGTAGTGGTATAGGGAGATTACCAAGAGCTTCTGCAACTTGCTGGCTCCTTGTCCCGAATGATTGCTTAACTGGAGGAGAGAAGAGATGACTTCAGCAACGCTGGCAAGTACCCATCATCATAGTGAGCACCACCTGGCCGAGGTGGACTACTTCAATCCTGATCAAACGGTGATAACGGCACTTAAACGCGGGATCTCGAATGGCCAGGATTTAGTGCTTAACCTGGATAAGGACAACGAGCTGCTGTTAATCGGGAGTCGTGGAGAGTATTTCTCACATCTGGAAAATGAAGAACGCTTCTTTACCACACCGGTAGATAGACTAGAGATCGCTATTCTGGGAAAGCATGATAAACGCAGCCCGTCTGTGGAGAATGTCGGCCGCAGTGTCGATGAATTGTTATGGAAGGCTGCCTATTACAGCTCCGAGGGACGTCTGATGCAGGGGTGCTACCCGGCGGATATGGTTGAGATTGACTATTGGCCGAATCTGACACGCCTGCCCCATACATCGAACACCGCGCGCATTATTGCACTCCTTTCACGGCATCCTGCACCGGTTGCATTTGTGGCGCGCCTGCTTAAGGTTCCAGCAGATGAAATATATCAGTTCTACAGTGCTGCCCGTTGTGCTGGGTTGGCGAAACCGATCAATCGTAAATTCGAGGAACCGACATTAGAGCCACACCGCAATCAGTCGCTCATTAGCTCCCTGATGAAAAAGATTTCCAGTCTGTAGGGGGAAAGAGGAATGGAGCACAAGATCATTTTCTCAGGTCCGGTTGGTGCCGGTAAAACGACAGCAATTTCGACTATTAGCGATATTCCGGTGGTGCAGACCGAGGCGAAGGCCAGTGATGAGGTTGCACTGCAGAAGCTGAATACTACCGTAGGCATGGATTACGGCACTCTCGACGTTGCGCCGGGTCCAAAGGTACATCTCTATGGCACCCCGGGTCAGGAACGCTTCAGTTTTATGTGGGATATCCTCTCCATGGGGGGGCTTGGTCTAGTGCTGCTTATTGATAATAGCCGGGAGGACCCCCTGGCGGAAATGGAGTTTTACCTTAAGGCATTCAAACGCTTTATCGCCAACAGTGCGGTGGTGATTGGGGTGAATCGGATGATTGAAAAGCCGATGCCCAGTCTGGCTGATTACAACGAGAAATTACGTGAGATGAATATACGAGCTCCGGTATTTGAGGTGGATGCCAGGGATCGGGATGATGTGAAAATTATGCTCAGTGCGCTACTTTCAATGTTAGATACAACGACACGACATTGAGGTAAGACACACAATAATGACTCCGTCGGTTTTGTCACTAAGGGGCTATGGTGTGGCCTTTGGTGAAAAGGTTGTACTTAGCAGCCTCAACCTGGAGATTCAGGATAAGTGCGTCAGTGTATTGCTCGGACCAAGCGGGAGTGGAAAATCGACGCTGCTGCGCACTTTGGCCGGCTTTAATGACGCCAATCCCAACCTGCGAACCTGGGGCCAAAGCCGCTATGCGGGGCAGCCACTTGCACAGGGGGAGGAATTGCCCGCACTCGTTTCGCAACAGGCCAAGCTGATGATGGCCAGTGTTTTCGAGAATATTGTGCATGACCTGCCCGAGCGCCAAAGCCTGACCCCAAAACAGCAGCGACAACTGGCACTGCGCATGCTGCAAGCGGCAGGACTTGAGGAATTGATCAGTGAGCTCGATGAGCCGGTGATCAATCTCGAACTGGCACTGCAGCGATATTTAGCCATTCTTCGTTTCTTATCGGCGAGCCCACGCCTTCTCTGCGTGGATGAACCAACAACAGGTTTGAGTGAGAGTGAGTCGGAGCGGCTTCTTGGGTATATAGAAGAAGAAGCAAGCCGCCGGGCCATTTTGGTTGTACTGCATAATCAGGAACAGGCAAAGCGGCTTAAAGGCAACACGGTGCTTCTTGCCGGCGGTGTTATTCAGGCGGTTGCCTCGACTGAGCACTTTTTTTCACATCCGCCAAATGAGGTGGCCAGGGTCTTTGTCCGTACCGGAACGTGCTGCGTGCCGTCGCCCGATGCGGATCCGGAAACACTGGACCCATCGATATCGCCTCCTACACCGTTGCCTGAAGAGGCTACGACATACCTGAGTGATAGCTTTGGCCCGAGAGGTTTTCTCTGGCTGAAAAAGGGGAAACTTGCGGGTACGCCTCGCCCGGGGATCATCCACGATCTTGACTATGATCTGGCGATATTAAAACGGGTTGGTGTGACTACTTTGCTGAGTTTGACTGAACGACCACCGGATGTGGCAGAGATGGAAGCGCATGGCTTGAAAAACATCTGGTCGCCCGTTCCGGATATGGAGGCTCCTTCCCTGACACAGGCAAGCGATATTTGCAGAAAGATTGATGCCGCGCTGGAAAAGGGGGAGGTTATCGCGGTGCACTGCCGTGCGGGTCTGGGGAGAACCGGCACGATACTCGCAGCCTACCTTGTCTGGGAAGGGAGCAGTGCATTTGATGCGTTGGAGGAGGTGCGTCGTATCGAGCCGCGCTGGGTTCAGTCTGATCTGCAAGTGAATTTTCTTGAGCGTTTTGCCACAGTGGTTGAGTCGCGGTTGGATAAAAAAGCGACTGCACCGGAGTAACTAACTGGAAGTTTGAACCCGAAGAAGTAAAAAATGGAGAGACAAGATGTCTGATATTGATAGTGCACTGCAACAGGCGATCAGCGCCATTCCCGAGTGTGTCGCCGGAGGTTATGTCGACCTGAGCAGCGGTATGTTGTTAGGCATAAAAACCGTTGATTCTCACCCCCAGGAGGTTCTTGAGTTGCTCGCTGCGGCGACGGCGGACCTTTTTCAGGGGCCCAATGTTGTAACCATCGAGAACATGTTTAAAAAGGCGCGTGGCCTGGAGCTGGATGACCATCACTATTTTCAGGAGATGCTGGTTAACAGTGATAACCTGATCCATGTCTTTATGCGCGGCAAGGCGGACCAGGACCATGTGATCACATTTGTTTGCAGAAAGACGGCTAACCTAGGCATGGTTCTTACCAAGGCGCGCTCGTCACTACCGACGATAGAGTCGTCGCTCTAATAATCCGAGGCAGGCAGGGGGGCATCGGATCCAACAAGTCATGTATTTGCCGGGCTTCCTGCCTTTTGCTGGGCTCTTTATCCGTCGACATCGCGGCTTTTGCGCCAATCTTCGCCTAAATACCTGCCTACTCCCCCTTCCCGAGAACGCTGATCGGATCAGTTTTGTCACGTTTTACTCGAATGAGCCGAAAATTTTCCTGAAACATTGCAGATAGCCCCACAAATAACCAATTGAAATACTAAGGAATTATTCCTTTTATGTCATTTTGGCATGGGCGGTTTATGGACATAAATGTATAACTATATGCTTATTGAACAATATGAATAGGGGTGTCCAGAGGGTAAATCAGTAATATTTGTGACACGTGTCACAAAATAGGTGTATTATGATAAAAGCATGTACGGAATTGTATTGATACTGTTGATCTCACCTATTCCCGTACCCATAACATGACTACCCATGAAAAAAACCGTGCGTTTTCCTTGGGTACTTGTTACATTGTTTACAACAAGGGCAAGCTTGACCGAAAGGTCTTGTACGCAAAGTCACCGGTCTAAGGGGTTTTCCTATTGACAGCGGGACTGCCGAAGCAAACCTGATAGTGGGTTATTGTCGTATCTGCCTCACCCCCCCCAGAGGCAGTAACCAAGGCAGGATGTTTCGTCAGACCTTTAAGTTATCTTTAGACCATAGTAGTAGCTGCCTGGCAGAGGATCGATTCCAGTGTGGATTTGCGCAGCAAGGAACCTTGTATATAGACCACTACAATTAAGGCTTGTGAGGGGATATGAATACTGCAACCAATATAGATGATGTGCGTACCGCCGGGGTCGACTACTTCAACCCCGATGAGTATCTGCTGAACACATTGCGCCGGGCAACTGCGAATGCGCAGGACCTCTATATAGAGGTTGATGGCATCGGCGAGGTGCTCATGCTGAGTAACCGCGGTGAATACTTTGCCTTTGTGACTGATATGGCAGCCTTCCTTACCACACCGCCGGAGCGCTGTAAGTTGACCATACTTTCTGAGGGAGACGAACGTGTCCCCGGTGAAGAGATCATTGGCCGAAATATCGATGAGCTGATGTGGGAAGCGGCGTTTCATGCCTCGAAGGGAAGGTTGATGGATGGCTGTTATCGCGATGATGTGGTCGAACTGATGCATTGGCCCAACCTGAGCCGCCTGTCGCATACCCCGCAGTCAATGCGTATCGCGGCACTGCTGACGCGCCACCCGACGTCTATCTACTTTGCCATGCGCCTGCTGAAGGTCACTCCGGAAGAGATGTATCAGTTCTACAGCGCGGCAAGGGCTTCCGGAATTGCTCGTCCGATTAACCGT
>JBEPXU010000170.1:0-4890 GCA_041641735.1 Ectothiorhodospiraceae bacterium | reverse complement strand
GGGCAATAAACCCGTTCCGATGGGGTGGAGGGGGGGGGGGCTTATATCCTAAAAGGGATATATGCAAAGAGCCCTTATCATGGCTTATGAATCTATAAAATTTATTATATTATATATATATCAGTAACATACAGTCTTTCGTTTAAGCCTTTAGTTAAGTGCGGGCATTTTTTGGTCGGTTACGCCTATCTCTCTAACGTGACGAAATTTTCGGTATTATTTTACCCGCGGTGACAAACCTTCACTCATTCGGACAAGGGGCCTGTGCTATTATCGCGTTCCATTTTTCTGCTATCAACCGCTTGAGTTGCGAGGTTGATGGACACATATATTGCAGTAGCCGAAATTGAGTGATGAGGGGGTCTCCCGATGTTGTACCTGAGTGAAGTGCTTATCCAGAATCCACAACTGGAGAATTTTGACCAGTTGCTGGAGGTGGTAAAGGAGCGTGCCAAGTCCGAGATGTTCTTCCGTATTGACGTCAAGCCTCCCTATCCGGATACCCCGGAGAACTGGGAAGACCGTCTCGAGGCGACCTTCACCTGACGCACTACATATTATAAGTGTCTTTTCGCGAGTTAACCGAAATCTGAACAGGAACGATTGTGAAATACCTGAATATCGACGACCACCACAGTGAAGCCGATTGCTCCAACGACGCCGTTAAGTCCAGCGAACTGCTGGTCAACCGCCTGGTGGAGCTGGAAGAGGAGCTGAAGGGCCTCCAGGGGCTGGACCGTCTCAAGCCGCTGCTCGACAGCGGTTACATCCTGCTCGACCTGGTCGACCGAAAGGCAGATGCCTGGAAGGTCGCCAAGGAGGCCTTCGATATCGCCATGGAGAATGAAAAGTGGCTCCAGGCGGTCGAGGCCTGCGACATTATCTACCAGGCCGAGCAGGATGATGCCGTCGCCGCACTGGCCCACGGCATCTGGCTGGGCGTGACCTATCCCATCGACCCGGAACTGAGCGTCGCGATGCTCGAGCACCTGGTGGAAGAGACCCCGGACGACTCTGACGGCGGCGCCCTGGCTGCTGCTGCTGCCTGCTATCTGGTGGATATCCGCACCGAAGAAGGCAAGCAGCGCGAGGACCTGCAGTTCTTCACCGGCCAACTCCTCGGCCAGGTCGCCCGCCGCTACACCAACGGCGCCTGCGACACCCAGGAGCTGTTCGATATCTGGCTGGACCGCCTGGAGCTCAAGGAGCCGGACAAGTTCCTGCCGCGCCTGGCGATGATACTCGATGTGCTGGTACCGGCGGACCAGTGGTGGTTCGACCGTGCCGCCCTGCGTGAAAAGATCCCTGCGGAGTAATTGCTGATGTTCTGGCAAGAAGAGGAGCAAGATGCCGATCGCTTCGTCGTCCCAGAGGACGTCGTCGACATCGCCTTCACTATCACCTGCAAGACCCTGCCGGTGGACCACGCCCACGCCCTCTCCGAGGCGGTCAAGGCGGCACTGCCCTGGTTCAGTGAGGAGGAGCAGGCGGGCCTGCACCTGATTCACGTCGCCGAATCGGGCAACGGCTGGGAACGCCCCCAGGGCGGGGATGAGGTGCTCTACCTCTCCCGCCGCACCAAGCTGCTCCTGCGTGTGCCGCAATACCGGGTCGAGGAGAGCCAGGCCCTGAGCGGACAGACCCTCGATGTGGCCGGCAATACCATGGAAGTGGGCAAGAGCAGCATCCGCCTGCTCAGTACCAGCGCCACGCTCTACGCCCGCTACGTGGCTGTCTCTTCGGAAGAGCAGAGCGAGGATGAGTTCATCGCCGAGTTGGTGAAAGAGCTCAAACAGGCGGACCTGCGCTTCAAGAAGGTGCTCTGCGGCAAAGAGGCCACCTTTGAGACCCCCGACGGCCCGATGGTCACCCGCAGTTTGATGGTGGCGGACCTGCCGCCCGAGGACGCCGTGCGCCTGCAGGAGATCGGGGTTGGCCCCCACGAACACAAGAAAATTGGCTGCGGCTTGTTCATTGCCCACAAAGCTGTATAAAATAGTGCGATTTTATTGAGCCACTGATTAATTTTATGACGCTGCTCCGGGTGAGATAACAGCAATCAGCAGCTCCAGGTTTTTTGGTTAGATAAACTTAGACCTTATAAATAGGAGAGAAAACGATGGGTTACGATGTAAACGGTCAGACCATTGAGGCCAACGACAACGGCTACCTGGCTAACGTTGAGGACTGGAACGAGGACGTAGCTGCTGCAATCGCCGCTGCCGAGGGCGTTGAGCTGAGCGACAAGTCCTGGGACGTAATCAACTTCCTGCGTGATGAGTACATCAACAACGGTGGCAACCAGCCCAACGATCGCAACATCGTTAAGGCCATGTCCGACAAGTGGGGCGAGAAGGTCTCCTCCAAAGACGTGTACGCCCTGTTCCCGATGCAGCCCTCCAAGCAAGCCGCCAAGATCGGTGGTCTGCCGGAGAGCCGTCGTAAGGGTGGTTACTAATTAAGTAACCTCTCCGTTACGGACGAAAAAAGGCCCGCTGATGCGGGCCTTTTTTGTTGCTGGGCGTGACTGAAGTAACGTGGTATGACTGCTAACTTGAATAGGTAACTGTTTGTCTGGCACATCAGTGGAGCCGGTTGATGGAAGCAGAAGTACGCGAAATACGTGAGCATATCGGGCGCTATGCGCCATTCGATAGCCTCAGCGAGGCGCTTCTCGATCTGGTCGCGGCTGCCGTTGAGATCAGTTACTTTCGTGCCGGTACCGCCATCGTCGAGTTCGGCGCGCCCATCCACCATCTCCACTATATCCGCAGTGGTGCGGTCGAGGTCTACCGCCATAACGCCGAGCTCTACAATCGGCTGGGCGAGGGGGATATCTTCGGCCACTTTGGGCTGTTGCGTAACCGCACCGTTCGTTACCCCGCCTGGGCGATCGAGGATACGCTGATCTACCTCATCCCCGAGGAGGTATTCGACCGCCTCTGTGCCGAGGACGATAATTTCGCCGACTTTGTCGAGCTCTCCGGCTCAAGACTCAAGGCAACGGTGGAGCAGCTCGAGCGCGACAACGACATGATGGTCACGCGCATCAGAAGCCTGCTGACGCGCGCGCCGGTCATGATCGATAAGGACGCCACAGTCGAGCAGGCCGCCGTGCTGATGACGGAGCAGGGCGTGTCGTCGGTACTGTTGCTGCAGCCTGCCGATGCCGACGACGAGGAGGCTTTTCACGGCACTGATGACCAGTGGTGGCGCATCGACGGCATCCTGACCGATGAAGACCTGCGGGCCCGCGTTCTCGCCACGGGCGGCTCGGCGCAGACACCCCTGAGCCAAATCCGCTCCGATCGCCTGATTACGATTCAGTCCGACGAGACGGTCTACGAGGCGATGCTGGCGATGCTGCGCAACAATATCCACCACCTTCCGGTTTTGCACCGGCGACGTCCGGTGGGGGTGGTGCACCTCTCCGATATCGTTCGCTACGAGACCCGCAGCAGTCTCTATCTGGTGAGCAATATCGCCAACCAGCCGTCGCTGAAAGGTCTGGCGCGACTGATTCCCGATGTGCGTACCGCCTTCGTTCGTCTGGTCGACGACGGGGCGACATCGAAGATGATCGGCAGCGCACTCTCCACGCTGGGGCGCACCCTGATGCGGCGCCTGATTGAGCTGGGAGAAGAGTCGCTGGGCCCGCCGCCGGTTCCCTACTGCTTTATGGTCAACGGCTCCATGGCTCGTGATGAGCAGACCATAATCACGGATCAGGACAACGCCCTGATCCTCGATGACCGTTACGACCCCGCTGAGCATGGTGAATACTTCAGTGAGCTGGCGCGCTTTGTCAGCGACGGGCTGGCGGAGTGCGGTTATCCCTACTGCAAGGGCGGCATCATGGCCACCAATGAGCAGTGGCGGCAGCCGCTCTCGGTCTGGAAAGGCTATTTTCGCGACTGGATCGACAACCCGGACCCGCAGCGGCTGCTGCACAGCTCGATCTTCTTCGACCTCGATGCCGTTTATGGCGAAGAGCGATTCGTCGAATCACTGCAGGCGCTGGTTGCCGAGCGCGGCGGAAAGAGCCCGCGTTTTCTCGCGGCACTGGCACGCAATGCCCTGGGACGCACCCCGCCGCTGGGTTTCTTTCGCACCTTTGTCATGGAGACCGACGGCAAGGAGCGTAACTCCATCAACCTCAAGCGCCGCGGTACCGCGCCGATGGTGGATGTGATTCGAGTGCACGCCATCGCTGCCGGTTCGCAGGCACAGAACTCCTTCGAGCGGTTGGACGATATCGAGCGCGCCGGTACGCTGCCCGCCGGGCAGACGGACAAGCTTCGCTACGCCCTGGAGTTTATCGCCATGGTGCGCATACGCCACCAGGCCTACGATCTGCGCCAGGAGAGGCCGACGGATAACAATATCGAACCGGAGAATGTCTCAGACAGTGAGCGGCATAACCTCAAGGAGGCATTCCAGGTGCTGAGTAATGCCCAGAAGTTTCTGCGCTTCCGCTACCCGACACCCGGTCGTTGATGATGATACGGCGCAGGAATCAACGCGAGGAGAGCGATTGGGCCGATTACTTCCAACGCCGTGCGGAGAGCTGTCGCGACCCCGCACTCAAACACTATTACGGTGCAGGGCTTCCCGCGGGAGACAGCCCGATCGCTGAAGTCCCGTTTGTGGCGATGGACTTTGAAACCACCGGCATGAACCCACGCCACCATGGCATTGTTTCTGTCGGTGTGGTCCCGTTTACGCTGGAGCGTATTCGGCCCGCTGCGGGAAATTACTGGGTGGTCAGACCGCACGAGGGGCTGGTGCAGCAGTCGGTGGAGATCCACGGCATCACCGATACCGAGATCGCCTCTGCGCCCGATCTGGATGCGATACTGCCTGAGCTGCTTGATATGCTCGAGCACGCTG
>JBEPXU010000169.1:0-4977 GCA_041641735.1 Ectothiorhodospiraceae bacterium | reverse complement strand
AGATCGTTGCCTTGAGCAGGTGCTCCGGTGTGCCCTGATCAATCCAGCGGGAGAAGCGCTCTTTCCACTCATCAAGACTCAGGCAGCACTCCGGGTTGCTGGCCATTATGTTTCCCGGGCACAAGGGGAAGCCGCACTCGGCCAGGGCGTCGTTAATCTTTTTTGCCACCGGGAGAAGTTGCTCGCGTAACTTCTCCGGATTCTGATCGGCATCGCATTGGAAAAGTATGCCGTTGTCCTGATCGGTCTTTAGGGTTTGTTCGCTACGCCCCTCACTGCCGAAGGCGAGCCAGACGAAAGGCGGGAGTGGCTGCGTGTAGCTGTCGAGCGTCAGGGCAATCACCCGACGGGTCAGGTTGTCGTTTAGCGTTGCAATCAGGCGGGTTAATTGCTCGACCGAGGCACCCTGAGCCAGCATCTGCTCCACAAGTCGGTGAATGTCGTGGCTTAGCGGTAAAAGGTGTTCGATGCTGGATGCGCGTGAAATCGCCTGACCCAGGTTTGCGATCCCTACCCGTTGTAGCGAGAAGATGTCACGTTCCGATATCAGACCCAGCAACCGTCCCCGTTCGACCACACAGATATGTCCGATACCGTGGCGGGCCATCAACAGGGCGGCCTCGTGTGCCAGCGCCTCAGCGGGCAGGGTAAGGGGATCGGGCGACATCACCTCACGGATAGGTACTTGCATCTCGCTGCTGTCGCTTGTTACCCGTTGAAGTAGATCGTGGAGGGTGAATATTCCCTCAACTCTTTCCTGTTTGTCAGTGATGAGCATGCTGCCCACATGTTCGTTCTGCATGGTCTGCAGGGCACTGACCATTGGGGTGTCGGGCAGACAGGTCACCGCTTTACGCTTGATGAGTTTGGATAGCGGGGTATTCAGTGAGGTGTCTTCAGCAATTCTCGTGGCGCTACGTGCCTGCGATACGCGAAGGGCATTGTCCAGCAGGTTGGCGAGACGACGGGTACAAAAATCGTGAAAAACCGGGCTCTTCTGCAACAGGGTGTCAAAATTCTCCCGTTCCAGTTCAAAGCAAAAGGTATCTTCTATTGCGCGTGACACGGTATGGACAGGGCGTCGTGCCAACAGGGCACCGACAGGAAAGCACTCACCGGCGATCAGTTCCCAGCCATCCTTCTGTTCCCCCTCCAGCGTTTCGCCCCTGATTCGTCCCTGTTTGATGATGTGGAATGTCTTGGCCTGACCCTCTTCAGGACTGGTGAGTACGCTGCCCTTGGCATAGAACACCAGACGAAGACGTTTGGCCAGGAAGTCGAGATGCGGCTCGGCCATCTGGTCAAACGGTGCATGCTGTTTAAGAAAATCGGTAATGGGTGTCAGGGCTTGCGTGCTCATTACACATAAATCCATGAAATTTAACTCATGTGAGCAAGGCCCATGCCAGATAAAAATTTAATATATTCAATAGGATAGAAACAGGCTCTGCTATCACTGTTACGAAAGGTAACAGTTTGGCGTTACGAAACGTAACAGTGAGGCGTAACAGGTAACAGAGGAATTCATCGATTGCACTTGAAATATAAGTGCGTGCTAATATACTAGACTGTAACTTTGGAATGTTGAGAGAAGAGGTCGGGTATATGTTCTTTACGAATGTAAAAGAGATCGATGCCAGGGAGCTGGCCGACTGGATTAGTGACGATAAGCAGGTGTTCCGTATTATTGATGTGCGTGAACCGATGGAGATCGCTCAGGGCTCAATACCCGGAGCCGTGGCGATGCCGATGTCCTCGCTGGGTAATCGTCTCTCGGAGATTGGGCAGGATGAGCAGCTCGTTTTTATCTGCCGTAGCGGTGCCCGCTCCGGACAGGTTGTCTCTTATCTGGCACAGAACGGTTATGAAAATGTCTATAACCTGCGTGGTGGTGTGATGGGCTGGGCTCAAAATGGTTTCGATTTTGCCAAGGTCTCCTAAATAGACCTTGAATGAAAAGTGTTCATCGCCTTTACCAGGGGTGGTGAGAGCAAGGCCGGGTGATCCCCGGCCTTTTTTTATTAGAACTCTTTATCGCGATTGCCTTGCGATTATCTCGCCACTTTAGTTTAATCATTCCGATGCCGTCACAGCGCACGGGTAGTAACAAAAGGCGTTAAACCCTACCGCTATCCTGCAGAATTACGGTCATGGTAAATCTTTTGAAGGCCCTGTGCTGGTTGAGTCTGATGTAAATCAAGGAGAAGTGTGGCGTGCAAGAGAGGGAACAGCGAGCTCTACGCCGGGTGCAAACGGTGATGACATACCGATATGCACTGTTAAGCGCCATCGTACAAATCGTCGTCGCTGCAGGACTTGCCTACGGTCTGCACTCTCAGGTTATCCCCCATCATCTGACTATCTGGCTGTCACTTGTTCTTGTGACACAGTTGCTGTGGGGTGGTATCGCTCTCTATTACGAGCATACGGCACGTATACGCAGAAGCTCGCCATTATGGCTACGCCTCCACCTTGTGATGATGACCGCGGCAGGGGGTGTCTGGGGGCTTGGGGCGGCCTATGTTCTGTTTCCTGAAAACTCCCCCATTTATCTCTCCTTTCTTGTTGTGGCGATAGCACTATTAGCCACCGCCAGTCTTTTCCTCAATCGAAATGTCCGTCTTGCAGGCGCCGTTTTTGTCCTCACTCTGATACTGCCTTTAACGGCGAGAAGCTATCTCGAGGGAGGCGGGGTTTATGCCTCCCTCGGTACGTTTTTGCTGCTGTATAGCGCGATCATGCTGTTTGTTCAGCAGCAATACTATCGCAGTGCCTTACAGGCTATTTGGCTGGAGAGAGACAATAATCGGCTTGAACGCGAGCTACAGGCTACACGGTCCTATTTTGATAACGCGCAACATATTGCCAACCTTGCCAGTTGGGAGTTGAACCTGCAAAGCGGTGAACTGAAGTGGTCAGGTGAGGCCTATTCGATGTTCGGAATTGAACACGGAAAGAAGCTGACCAAGCAGGTTGTGCTGGCGACACTTTATTGGGAGGACCGCCAGCCTTTCATCCAGGCACTGGAAAAGGCACTGGAGCAGCGAACCTCGCTGGAACGACGTTTCAGGGTGATGCTGCCTGACGGGGGAGTGCGCGTGCTGCATGATACCGGCGAGTTGTTGCTTGACGAGGAAGGGAATCCGATGCGGATGCTGGGTGTCATGAGTGACATCAGTGGCCAGATCAAGGCGGAAACAGAAAGTAAACATGCTTATCAAGAGTTTAACCGTATCCTCAATAGTATGCAGGATACCTATTTTCGCGCAGACCCTGCCGGTCGCCTGACACAGGTCTCCCGCTCGATGTGGACACTGCTCGGTTATGACCAGGAAGCGTGTATGGGCGTGCGCCTTGCGGATCTGTTTGTCATGTCCGGACACGGGCAGTCCTTCATTCAGGATCTGCATATCTACGATGGTCGTCTGCACAACTATGAGGTCCACATGCGTCACCGCACCGGTAGCCAGGTGTGGGTCTCGATGAACGCACAGTTTATCCGTGACGATAAAGAAAACATTATCGGCATCGAAGGCACGATGCGGGATATCAGTGAGCTCAAACAGGCCCGAGAGGCGCTTTATCAGGAAAAGGAGCTGGCACTGGTGACTCTCAAGTCAATCGGTGACGGTGTGATGACTACCGATGAGAGCGGTAAAATCCAGTACATTAATCCCTCCGCAGAGAAGCTGTTAGGGGCCCCTACTGGAGAGACCGTGGGGAAGAATTATCGCGATGTGCTCAAGCTGGTGGATGAGGCCACCGGGGAGTCACTGCAGGATCTGGTGCGAGTCTGCCTTCATCTTGACTCCGGAATCTCCCATATGGAAGAGGGTATGCTGTTGCAGAGTGATGGCAGTCGCTATCACCTGAAGGTGACTGCGGCACCAATGCATGATCATTACGGCCATGTGGTGGGGGCGGTCCTGGTGTTGCATGACATTACCGAAGTGATGGGCATGGCGCGTCAGCTCAGTTATCAGGCCAGTCATGACATGCTCACTGGCCTGAATAACCGGCGCGTTTTCGAGAAGCGTCTCGACAAGGCCGTTCGTACCGCCTACGAGGAGAGGGAAGTGCATGCGCTGCTCTATCTCGATCTCGATCAGTTCAAGGTGGTGAACGATACCTGCGGTCACAAGGCCGGTGATGAGTTGCTGTTACAGCTTGCCTCGGTAATGCACGAGAAGGTCCGCGAGAGTGATGTCCTGGCAAGGTTGGGGGGGGATGAGTTTGGTGTTCTGCTGGAGAACTGTCCGCTTTCCAAGGCAGAGGAATTGGCGGAGAAGCTTCGCCTTTCGGTAAGGGACTTTCGCTTTATCTGGGACGACAAGGCCTTTGAGGTCGGTGTCTCTGTCGGTCTTGTTCCCATCAATGCCAATAGTGGCAATATGGCACATGTCCTCGCCGCTGCCGATGCCGCGTGCTATATCGCCAAGGATAGCGGGCGTAACCGGATCCATGTCTATCAACCTGATGATGAGGCCATCGTCCAGCATCACGGTGAGATGCAGTGGGTACACCGGCTCTCCAGCGCTTTCGATACGGAGAGTTTCGAACTCTATGCCCAGCCCATCGCACACGTTGCGGGTGACAGGGTGTTCTCGCACTATGAAATTCTTCTGCGTATGAACGGCGAGGATGGCAGGGTGATCCCTCCCGGGGCCTTTATCCCTGCAGCGGAACGCTACAATCTTATGCCTACCATTGATCGTTGGGTGATTCGCAAAACGCTGGAGATGTTGCACGAAGCCCAGGGCGACCTGGCCTTCCCGCCGGTTGAGTGCGCCATCAACCTTTCAGGTCAGTCTCTGACCGACGATCAGTTTCTTGAGTATGTGGTGGACCTTTTCGATGAGACCGGCATCCCATGCGAAAACATCATGTTTGAGGTGACGGAGACCGCCGCCGTGGCCAACCTCTCAAGAGCCACGCATTTTATCCGAATTCTGCGGGGCATGGGCTGCAGTTTTGCAT
>JBEPXU010000168.1:0-5047 GCA_041641735.1 Ectothiorhodospiraceae bacterium | reverse complement strand
ATGATTTCGCGGCTCAAGGCGATGGAGCAGGATTGATGAGCGCAGAGATCAAACAGGAACAAATCCGGCTACTGGACAAAGAGTATACCGTTGCCTGCCCGCCGGAGGAGCGTGAGGGGCTACTCGAGTCTGCCCGGATGCTCGACAAAAAAATGCGAGAAATCCGTGATCGCGGCAAGATTGTCGGCAACGAGCGCATCGTTGTCATGGCCGCCCTCAACATCATCTTCGAACTGATGCAGCAGCAGGGGGGGGACAACAATCAGGGCGATATGGAACTTCGTCTGCGCCTGCTGAATCAGAAGCTCGACGCCGCCATGGAACAGGAAGACCGGCAACTAACATTGTAAGCCGTTAGCTTGTACACTGTGTCTTCGGGTATCTCCTGCAGTGCCCGCTTTGTGCGCTGGGTATTTTCTTGAGCCTAATCTGTACCCAGGGGACCTACATACCGCTGTTGTGTGCACGTCCGGACTCCGGAAAGCCTAATACAGCGGTTGCCGTTCCCACTTGAACCTCTGGTTCAAGAACGAAAGCGCCGGCGACACCCTCGGGAGATACCCACCTAATCACTCAGCGGCGAGGGCCCCCAGCCTCGCCAGCTCTCTTCTGGCCAGTTCCAAAACCGAAAAAAACGCAATTATCCGTCCGGACCAAATCAGTGAAAGAACAACGCAACCAGCTTCGCCGCCGCATGCGGCAACAGCGCCGCGCCCTGACTGAACACCAGCGGCGCATTGCGGCTGTCGAGCTGGCTCACCACCTAGGCCGGCACCCGTTTTTTCTGCACAGCCAGCACATTGCCTTCTACCTGCCCAATGACGGGGAACTGGATGTCACCCCGCTGATTGAACGCGCCTGGTCAATGGGCAAGTCCTGTTACTTGCCCGTGCTCAGTCCGCTCTATCACAATCGTCTCTGGTTTGCCCCCTACCACCGGGACAGCAAACTGGTTATTAACCGCTTCGGGATCCCCGAACCGAACTGTAACTGGGATAAAATGCGCCACCCCTGGACACTGGATCTGGTTCTGACACCGTTGGTCGCTTTTGATGAGCAGGGCAATCGCCTGGGAATGGGGGGCGGCTACTATGATCGCACCCTCGCCTACCTTGCCAGGCGCAAATATTGGCGAAAACCTCACCTTATCGGTACCGCCTACGGCTTCCAGCAGGTCGATTCACTGCCCCATCAGCCCTGGGATGTACCGCTTCACGGTATAGCCACCAATAAGGCCTTACACCTACCCTCATTCGAACAGACATAAAAAAACCCGCCAAAGGCGGGTTTTTTTGACTTTCTCACTGCCGCTAACTTCAGTAGCGGTTCTGTGCCTGCTGCACCGGAGACTCACCGCCTATGCTGCCATAGGTCAGTTCGGTCACCAGCACTCCCATGCCGATGAGCACCGCAAGCATCACGATAATGTCAGGCTTTTTTCTCATTGTTGCCATTTCTGACTCCCCCTTCAGTCTTTCAACCGAGTGGCCCTTCATCCCGTACAGAACATCTGCGGGACAGATAATTTTCGAGCCTCTATTAACTCACACAAGATATGTGGTTTCTTTGACCTCTATCACAAAAAGTGTTTGTTATAGCTCAAATTTTTGCCGATTAGGCAACTCTGCTGAATAAGGCGAGGGGTCATTGCAGAAACAGAGGATAAACCGGGTTGTCCGTCTCTTCCCATGAACGATAGCCCAACTGCTCAAGGAAGGTGTCGAATTCGGCATACTCCTCCGGTGGTACCTGAATTCCGCACAACACCCGGCCATAGGCTGCACCGTGATTGCGGTAGTGGAACAGGCTGATGTTCCAGTGCTGCCCCATGTGATTGAGGAAACGTAGAAGGGCTCCAGGACGCTCCGGAAACTCAAAACGAATCAGGCGTTCATGCTCGGCCTGCGCCCGGCCACCCACCATATAGCGCATATGCAGCTTGGCCATCTCATTGTCGCTCATATCCAGCAGCGGATAGCCGCGTGCCTCAAGCAGCGCCACCAGCTCGTCCTTCTCCTGCTGGCCCTGCGACAACTGTACCCCGACAAAGATATGCGCTTCATTGCTGTCGGCGTAGCGGTAGTTAAATTCAGTAATGCCGCGCTGGCCCAGGGTCTCGCAAAACTGGCGGAAACTGCCGGGACGCTCGGGGATGGTCACCGCCAACAGCCCTTCACGCCGCTCGCCAAGTTCTGCCCGTTCGGCCACATGGCGCAGACGGTCGAAGTTGATGTTGGCGCCGCTGTCGATGGCGACAAACTCCTTATCCTCGCAGCCCTCGCGCTCTACATACTTTTTCAGTCCCGCCACCGACAGGGCGCCGGCCGGCTCGGCAATGGATCGGGTATCCTCGAAGATGTCCTTAATCGCCGCGCAGATCTCATCGGTGGTGACCAGAATCACCTCGTCGACGTATTTACGGGCGATACGGAACGGCTCTTCCCCCACCTGCCGCACCGCCACACCGTCGGCAAAGATACCCACCTGATCGAGGATCACCCGCTCGTCCGCCTTCAATGCCTCATACATGCAGGGGGCATCTTCGGGCTCCACACCGATAATCTTGATCTCGGGATAGAGATACTTGATATAGGCGGCCACACCGGCGATTAGACCGCCGCCACCGACCGGGACAAAAATCGCATCGATATTGCCGCTGTGCTGTCGCAGGATCTCCACCGCCACCGTACCCTGTCCGGCGATCACCTCCGGGTCATCATAGGGATGGACGAAGGTCCTGCCCTCCTCCTCGGCGATACTCTTGGCATACTCGGCGGCGTCATTGTAGGTATTGCCGTGCAGGGTAATGCGCGCCCCGCGCCGGGCCACCGACTGGACCTTGATCTCGGGTGTGGTCTTGGGCATAACGATGAGGGCATCGATACCCAGACGGCTGGCCGAGAGTGCCAGCCCCTGGGCATGGTTGCCGGCAGAGGCAGCAATCACTCCCCGGTCACGCTCCAGTTCCGTGAGATTGGCCATGCGGTTATAGGCGCCGCGCAGCTTGAAAGAGAAGACCGGCTGCAGATCCTCGCGCTTTAACCAAACCCGGTTATTCAGGCGTGTGGAGAGGGAGACGGCATGCTCGAGGGGTGTCTCAATGGCGACATCGTAGACCCGAGCGGTGAGAATGCGTTTGATATAGTCACTTAACATCTGCATAACATAAGGAACCTCCGGGAACAGCACAAGACCTCCAACGTGCAAAGTCACGGTAAACTGGTAAAATTCACGCCAGCTAATTCGAAATAATAGAGAAGAGGACACCCTTTCCATGGCAATGACACAGGATGAAATGAAACAGGCGGTGGCGCGTGCCGCCCTGGAGCATGTAGTGCCCGACACCATCATCGGCATCGGTACCGGTTCCACCGCCAACTACTTCATCGACTACCTGGCCGAGATCAAGGGCAAGATCAATGGCACCGTTGCCAGCTCCGAGGCCAGCGCCGAACGCCTCAGAGGCCATGGCATTGAGGTCTTCGACCTTAACTCCGTCGATGAGATTTCCGTCTATGTCGATGGTGCTGACGAGACCAATAATCATGCCCACCTGATCAAGGGCGGCGGTGGTGCGCTGACCCGCGAGAAGATCGTCGCCGCCGTCGCCAAAAAGTTCGTCTGCATCGTCGACAACACCAAGGTGGTCGATGTGATGGGCGCCTTCCCGCTGCCGGTCGAGGTCATTCCCATGGCCCGCAGTTATGTCGCCCGTGAGCTGGTCAAGCTCGGCGGCGAGCCGGTCTATCGCGAAGGGTTCGTCACCGACAACGGCAACGTGATCCTCGATGTGCACAACCTGCAGATCATGAACCCGGTGGAACTGGAGCAGAAGCTCAACAACATCACCGGCGTGGTCACCAACGGCCTGTTCGCCATGCGTCCGGCGGATGTGGTACTGGTAGGCAGCGAGTCCGGGGTCAGCACCCTGTTCTAAATATCGATGCACACACGCACTAAAAAAGCCGCCATTATGGCGGCTTTTTTAGTGCGGCGGATGACTGCTTAGGACTTATACTCCGTATCCATCCAGCACTTCGGCAGTGCCTCACCGGAAGGAAAAATCAAATCTGCCTTGGCAAAGGTGCCCGGCTCCTGCATCTCCTCACCGGCATGAAAACGACCGGCAATCTCCCTCACATTGGGATCGATCAGGGCCGGAACATCCATCACCTCGACCAAATCGCCGCTTTTCTTATCTTTAAGATACATAAACTGATTCTCTCCTTTTAAAATGCCGCCATTTCAAGGTCAGCACTGACCGCATCGATACCGGCCTGTGCACACTTCTCATCGGTCGTCCCCGAAGGTGCACCGCTCACGCCAACACCACCGAGTATGGTTCCGCCTGCGGTGATCGGCAGGCCGCCGGCGCTGACGACCAGTCCGTCGATTTTCGGTACGGAGAAGGGGGTAGTAAAACGATCTTCCAGCGCCGAGGTGGGGCTGTTAAAGGAGAGCGCGGTGTAGGCCTTCTGGCGTGAAATGGTCAGGGTCAGGTCCATCGCCAGTACATCGCGCAATACCGCCTGGGGGTGACCGCCGCGGTCAACCACGGTAACCGCTACCTGCACGCCTTCCTTGCGGCACTGCTCAATGGCGGAAACCGCGATCTGCTGCGCCATCTCCATACTCAGGCGTTTAATGGGAACAATTGCCGGGTCCTCGGCCTGGGCGACGCCACTGCCCATAAGGCCGATGGTTGCCGCCGCCAGCACTGACATCATTTTCTTTTTCATCAACAGTCTCCTCTCTCTTGTTTTCTAACATCCTAGCTCAGCTTAGACGGCTTGACGAGACTGTCGATGGAATTACAGCAGGACCCGCTCGATCCCCCCGCTTTTTGCCTTATCGATAAATGCCTTCTGCCATTTATCACCCAGCACCCGATTGGCCAGCTCCACCACGATATAGTCGCTCTCCAGGCCGGTCGCCTCGGTGTAGCGGGAGAGTCCCTGGTGGCAGGCGGGACAGGAGGTGAGGATCTTCACATCCCCCCGGGTTT
Organism: Ectothiorhodospiraceae bacterium; assembly: GCA_041641735.1. Classification (GTDB taxonomy): domain Bacteria; phylum Pseudomonadota; class Gammaproteobacteria; order Thiohalomonadales; family Thiohalomonadaceae; genus JAPHTQ01. The sequence goes on along the minus strand of JBEPXU010000168.1, from coordinate 42 downwards.
TCTGCTCACCGGTGTAACCGGCGATACCCGCTCGCAACTCCT
>JBEPXU010000167.1:0-5053 GCA_041641735.1 Ectothiorhodospiraceae bacterium | reverse complement strand
CGATCGCTACAAGGGCGAGTATCAGCTGGAGCTGTTTAATGAACACTACCTGCGCGTCTACACCAAACGCCTGAAAAAGGCTCGCGAGTTTAAAATGGAGGTTGCCACCCTCAATCCTGAGGCAGAGAAGGTCAACCACTTTCCCTGGAAGTGGCTTGGCGCCGCTCTTGTCTCCTTTGCACTCGTTATCTACCTCATCTATTTCATGTTCAGCGCGGCCGAAGGCAACACCATGTGGTATGCCCTGGGCGGCGCTGCGGCACTGCTTCTGTTGAGCGCGGGTTTTGGCTTCCTATTCTGGATTGGCCGGGAAAAGAAGTGGGTTTTCACTACGGTTATCTCGCAATGCCCGCTGGTGGTTATCCCCTATAACAAGGAAACCGCCAAGCAGGCCAAGCTTTTCGCAGAGCGCTTATCCCAGGCGATAAACATTAACAACAATAAAAAGGGGTATAGCCCGGATGACCTCTCTGCCGGTGAGATGCGAATGCTTCGCCGCCTGGCAAAATCCGGCATTATCAGCGGCGACAAATACGACTCGGCAAAAAAACAGATACTCGGCGGCGGCAACCAGGCCGCCTTTGCCAGCGCCTGATACCTTTCATCTCCTAGCACCACCCCTCAAGCCCATCGCCACCCCGGCCATGGGCTTTTTTTTATCTCTCCGGCGGTGAGGGCTTGATTTTCCATCTAACGCGTTATATATATGAAAAACGTTATATATGGAAATTGGTATATATTTATGACGCCATCCGCCGAAAACTTTTTTGCCGCCCTGAGTAATACGATCCGCCTGCGCAGCCTGGCATTGATGCAGCAGGAGGGGGAACTCTGCGTCTGTGAACTTACCCACGCACTGGGTGAATCACAGCCGAAGATTTCCCGCCACCTGGCCCACCTGAGGGAGTGGGGGATTGTACTCGATCGCCGTGAAGGGCTCTGGATCCACTACCGCCTTCATCCACAGCTTCCGCAGTGGATGCAACAGGTGCTTGCCAATACCGTCGAGGCACTGGCTTCACAGTCACCCTACTGTGACGACCTGTCGGCCTTGCAGAACATGCCCAATCGACCCGGCGCCAGTTGCTGCGCCTGATTAAAAAGGAAAAACCATCATGAAACTCTTTCCCCGCTTGTTGTTGCTCGCAACCGCGCTCTTCTCCCTGCCTGCGGCGGCCTACACCCCCACCGCAGAGAAGGTGGTGGACAACGTCTACGCCATCATCGGTCCACTGGGACAGCGCAGTCAGGAGAATGACGGCCTGAACAATAATCTCGGCTTCATCGTCACCGGCGAAGGGGTGATCCTGATCGATTCGGGCGCCTCGAAGATGGGTGCGCAACGAATTGAAAAGGCCATCGCCGCGGTCACCGACAAACCCGTCAAGTGGGTCGTTAACACCGGCAGCCAGGATCACCGCTGGCTGGGCAACGCCTACTTCGCTTCAAAGGGTGCCAAGCTTATCGCCCTGGCGCGTACGGCGAAGACCCAGGCGCAGTATGCCCAGCAGCAGATGGAAAGCCTGGAGGGCTTTCTTGGCGAGCGCCTCGCGGGCACCGAGCCAATACCAGCCCAAAAGACCCTCGAAGGTGAAGAGGCTGACATCACCCTGGGCGGCGAGAAACTGGTACTACGCTACACCGACACCCACTATCCGGGCGATGCCTGGGTCTGGCTGCCGCAGAAGAAAGTAATATTCACCGGCGATCTGGTCTATGTGGATCGCGCCTTCGTCTTGCTGCCGTGGTCCAGCGTGAAAAACGGCCAGCAGGCCTTCCAGACGATGGAGGCGCTACAACCTAAGCACATCGTACCCGGCCATGGCCGTGTCAGCGACCTTGAACGTGCCCGTCGTGAATGCGGCGACTACTACGACTTTCTCAACAACACCATCGGTGCCGCCGCCGAGGAGATGATCCCAATGACGGAGATCATGGCCGAGCACGAAAACCTGCCGCAGTTCGAACACCTGGAGCACTTCTCTGACCTGCACCGTACCAACATGAATCGTACTTACCTCGAGTATGAGGCCTTTTAATCAACAAGGGAGCTGATGATGAAAAAGATTCAAATCGAATGGCGCCACCTGGATGTCGATGGCGCGACCTGCGAGCGCTGCGGTGACACCGGCAATGAAGTCGAACAGGCGGTAGCGGCACTCAACCGGGAGTGTACCCCGCAAGGGATCAGCTTTGTCCTGACTGAGACCCGACTAGAAGCAGAGGCTTTGAACGAATCCAATGCCATCCTTATCGATGGCCGATATCTGGAAACCCTGCTGCCCCATGCCGAACGGGGCGACAGTCACTGCAGCAGTTGTGGTGATCTCACCGGTGAGGAGGTCGAGTGCCGCACCGTCGAGTTGGCGGGAAAACGCCACGAAACGGTACCGGCATCACTCATCCGCGAAGCTGCCTGTCAGGTAGTCGACTGTTGTAACAGCCAGTGCTGCTGAGGTCACCTCGCAAAAATATTATTGCGTATAGAGACACGGCCCACCTGTTCTACGTTGAGAAATTGCCTCTATGTTTAATGTCTTTGCCAATCTGATCGTCTATGGCCTGCTCGGTATGTCGCCGGACAGCGCTGCCACCGATGCGCTGCACTTTTTCATCATGGACACCACCAAAATCTTCTTCCTGCTGGTGGTGGTGATCTACGTCATGGGATTGCTGCGGGCGATGCTCTCGCCGGAACGGGTACGCGACTATGTACGCGGCAAGCCGCGCTGGCTTGCCCGCTCACTGGCGATCACCCTTGGTGCCCTCACGCCGTTCTGCTCGTGCTCCTCGGTGCCGCTGTTTATCGGATTTGTCGAGGCCGGTATTCCGCTTGGCGTAACCTTCTCCTTCCTCATCGCCAGCCCGATGATCAACGAGGTGGCCGCTGTGATCCTGATCGGCATCCTTGGCTGGAAAATGGCGGCGCTTTATATCGCCGCCGGCCTGGTGGTGGCGTGGTTCGGCGGTATGGTGATGGAGCGCTTCAAGCCGGAACGCTGGGTCGAGGAGTATGTATGGAAGATACAGGTGGGAGAGGCACACGCCTCGAAGCCGGATACCTCCCTCGCCGGACGTCACCGCTTTGCCGTTGCCGAGGTAAAGGAGATCGTCGGTCGCATCTGGAAGTGGGTACTGGCCGGCATCGCCCTCGGTGCGATTTTCCACGGTTATGTACCGGAGCAGTGGGTGGTGGATAACCTGGGCGATGCCGACAACTGGCTCGCCGTCCCCACCGCCGTCTTGCTTGGCGTGCCGCTCTACGGCAACGCCACCGGCGTCATCCCGGTGGCCGAAGCGATGCTGGGTAAGGGCGTGGCCATCGGCACCACCCTGGCCTTCATGATGAGCATTGCCGCGCTCTCCCTGCCGGAGATCCTGATCCTGCGCAAGGTGATCAAGTGGCCGGCGCTGGCGCTGTTCGCCGCCGTGCTGGCCGTCGCCTTCACCCTGGTCGGTTGGGGATTCAATCTGCTGCAACATTAGTGACGTAATCTGGATGTTTTTACCTCTGGAGTAATGGCATGACTGTACGTATCGGTATCAACGGCTTCGGTCGCATGGGCAGACTGGGATTTCGCGCCGGGTGGGGCAATGACGCCTTCCGTATCCACCATATCAACGAGATTGCCTGCGATGCGGCGGGCTCCGCCCACCTGCTGCAATTCGATTCGGTCCACGGACGTTGGGCCTACGAGTGTGAAGCTGAAGAGAATCAACTGATCATCGACGGTCATGCCATTGGCTACAGTCGCAACAAGGCGATAACCGACACTGACTGGAGCAGCTGCGACATCGTCATCGACGCCACCGGCCAACACAAAACGCCAGAGGCGCTGCAAACCTATTTCGATCAAGGTGTACAAAAAGTGATCGTCGCCGCCCCGGTCGAGGGTGCGTTGAATATCGTCTACGGCGTGAATGACGATGCCTATGATCCGGCCACACACAAACTGCTCACCGCCGCCTCCTGCACCACCAACTGTCTAGCACCGGTGGTAAAGGTGATGCACGAGAAGATCGGCATCCAACACGGCACCATGACCACGATTCACGATATCACCAATACCCAGACCATCGTCGATAAGGGACACAAGGACCTGCGCCGGGCCCGCGCCTGCGGTCAGTCCCTGATCCCGACCACCACCGGGTCAGCCAAAGCGATCACCAAAATATTTCCCGAGCTGGAAGGTAAACTCAACGGTCTGGCGGTACGTGTTCCACTGCTCAACGCCTCGCTTACCGATTTCGTTTTCGTGACATCACGTCCGGTCACCACGGAGGAGATCAACGGCTACTTTGCCAAGGCAGCAGAGGATGAACTGCATGGCATACTCGGATATGAAGAACGACCGCTTGTCTCGATCGACTACAAAGACGATCCACGTTCTTCCATTATCGATGCCCGCTCAACCATGGTGATCGACGATACCCTGGTGAAGGTGCTGGCTTGGTACGACAATGAATGGGGTTACGTCAACCGCATGATAGAACTGGCCGCCAAAGTAGCAAAATTAATGTAAAAGTTCGCAGAGGCGCGGAGAGCGCAGAGGGTAATAGTGTGTTTATTCGAGTGAGCTATATGAACGCTCCTTCATGTTCGCGACGTAGCTCAGACAGAGCGAAACCATCATCGTTAGCATATCTTTGCGACCTATGCGTCTCGGCGCCCTCTGCGTTAAAGACTTTATGAATACAAATCTGAAAAATTATCTCGTTGTCACCGGCGGTTATTGGGCCTTTACCATTACCGATGGGGCGATCCGCATGCTGGTGGTGCTCTATTTCCACCAGCTTGGCTATTCGCCGTTCGAGGTAGCGATGCTGTTCCTGTTCTATGAGTTCTTCGGCGTGGTCACCAATCTGGTCGGCGGCTGGCTCGCCTCGCGACTCGGACTGAATGTCACCATGCATCTGGGAATGGCGATGCAAATCGTGGCCCTGGGGATGCTCACCGTGCCCGATGCCTGGCTATCGGTGGCCTACGTCATGACGGCACAGGCACTTTCCGGTATCGCCAAGGACCTGAATAAAATGTCGGCCAAGGCCAGTG
>JBEPXU010000166.1:4021-5084 GCA_041641735.1 Ectothiorhodospiraceae bacterium | reverse complement strand
ATAATAACCAGGTTCATCCAGTTATGTCGCAGGTAACGCCCCTTGTGTCATTAAAGGGCAATCCGCAGCATCGGCAACTCAAAGCGGCCGACCAGCGCTGGGCGCGGGCATCCTCGTTAGAACCGCAACCGGCCAGTCCCGCCAGCCAGTCGGTGCAAGTAGCCGCTGTTCATATGCCAATAACCCGTGACACGGTTGCGAGCCGACTACAATACCCCGATGACGGGCGTTTCGCACCTGCCCGCCTTTTCCCCGGGAGCGGGAGCCGATATCATGGCACCCTGCCGAACACCGATATACGGAGCCTTTATGAAGAAGCTATTGCCACTTTTCCTGCTGCTGCTCATCGCCGCCTGTAATGCGGAGACACCCAATACTCAAGCGGCAGAGGGCCCGAGAGTATCGATACAGACCAACATGGGCGAGATCGTGATTCAACTCTATCCCGAAAAGGCCCCAAAAAGCGTCGCCAATTTTCTACGCTATGTCGATGATGGTTTCTACAACGGCACCATCTTCCATCGCGTGATCGACAACTTCATGATCCAGGGCGGCGGCTTTACCCCGGATATGACTCAAAAACAGACCCGCCCCCCCATTCTCAATGAGGCGGACAACGGCCTGCGCAATATCATCGGCACCGTGGCCATGGCCCGCACCATGGACCCCCATTCGGCCACCTCCCAGTTTTTTATCAATGTCGCCAATAACAGCAACCTGGACTTTCGCGAGAAAACGCCGCGGGGCTGGGGCTACGCGGTATTCGGCAGGGTGGTAAAGGGCATGGATGTGATCAAGGCCATTAAAGGTGCGGCGACCACCAGCAAGGGTATGTACCGCGATGTACCGAAAGAACCGATTATCATCAACAAGGTCGAGCGGCTTAAACCGGCCTCCGAGAACAACGAGGAACAGTCATGATTAAACTGACCACCAACTACGGCACCATCACCCTGGAGCTCTTCGCTGACAAGGCCCCGGTGACCGTTGAGAACTTTATTAACTACGTGAAAGAGGGCTTCTACGACGGCACCATTTTCCATCGCGTGATCAACGGCTTTTT
>JBEPXU010000166.1:0-4011 GCA_041641735.1 Ectothiorhodospiraceae bacterium | reverse complement strand
GGAACCGGGAATGAAGGAAAAATCCCCTAACGCACCGATTAAGAACGAGGCCGATAACGGACTTTCCAACGAACGCGGTACCCTCGCTATGGCCCGCACCATGGAGCCGCACTCCGCCTCCGCCCAATTCTTTATCAACGTCAAGGATAATGCCTTCCTCAACCATCGCTCACCGAGTCCCGACGGTTGGGGCTATGCCGTATTCGGCCGTGTCGTCGATGGTATGGACGTGGTCGACAAGATTAAGGAGGTTGAAACCGGCAGCGCCGGATTCCACCAGGATGTGCCGGTCGAGGACGTTATTCTGGAAAAAGCAGAGATTATCGAAGACTAATGTCCACCCTGTTCATCTCCGACCTTCATCTCAGTGGGGAACGGCCGGAAACCATCCGGCTGTTCCTCGACTTCCTCACCGGGAAGGCCCGCCAGGCCGAATCGCTCTATGTCCTGGGTGACCTGTTTGAGGTCTGGCTGGGCGATGATGTCCTCCTGCCCGAATACGAACCTGTCATCGATGCGCTCAAGGCACTGAACGACAGCGGCGTACCGGTCTATGTGATGCACGGTAACCGCGATTTTCTGCTTGGCGGACGCTTCGAACAGATTAGTGGCTGCCGTCTCATTGAGGACCCACAGGTTGTCGAACTCTATGGCAAGCGGACCCTGCTGATGCATGGTGACCTGCTGTGTACCGACGATCATGCCTACCAGGCTATGCGTGTACAGCTTCGCGATCCGCAATGGCTCAGTGCCTTCCTTGCCAAAACACCGCAAGAGCGTGTGGCCTTTGCCCGGGATCTTCGGGAGCGAAGCCGCAAGGAGACTGGCGAAAAGAGTGAATCGATCATGGACGTCAACAATGACACCGTTGAGAAATACCTGCGCGACCACAAGGTCGAACAGCTGATTCATGGTCACACCCACCGGCCTGCAAGCCATAGCCACTCCCTGGAAAACGCCACTCTGACCCGTTATGTACTGCCTGACTGGCATGACTTTGGCGGAATGCTGGTGTGCGACGAGGGTGGCTGCAAACCGGAACGCATTGGTTGAATCGGTCACTACCGCCAAAAATCCGGCGCGGTAAGTCATGATGGCTGAGGGGATCTGGCTCGACATCTGTACCAACCGGCGAATAAGCCAAACCTCCTGCGGTGGCCGCGGGGCAGAACGACTGGCGGACCGGCTGGAACGCTTCCTGCAGCAATATCGACCCGACCTGCCGCTTAACCGGGTAGATTGTCTTGGTCGCTGCGATCAGGGCCCGAACCTGCGTATCGGCCCGGACGGTGTGTTTATCACACTAAAGAGCGAGGCGGATTTTTCGAAACTGCTGGCAAGGCTCGATTCTTACAACCGGGAGTAAAAATCCCTTATTTTTGCTACAGTAGTGGGCAAATCCCCTATAATATCCCCATGTATTTAGCTCTCCGTTACGGCATCCTCATTCTGTTTATCGCACTTCCATTATTCGGTTGCAGCAAACCGGAGAATGAGCTGGAGCGCATTAAACACAGCGGAACGCTGCATGTCATCACCCGTAACGCGGCCACGACCTACTATGAAGGCCCCGAGGGTCCAACCGGACTGGAATACGACCTGGCCAAGGGGTTTGCCGATAAACTTGGCGTCAAGCTTCAAATGGAGGTCGCCGGTAACGTCAGCGAAGTACTGGCCAAACTGGCTGAGGGCGAGGCGGACCTTGCCGCCGCAGGGCTCACCGTCACCGCTCCACGAAAACTGTGGGCACGCTTCACTCCGCCCTACCAGATGATCACCCAGCAACTGGTCTACCGTGTCGGCACACGCCGACCTCGCAGTCTCGCCCGCCTCAACGGTACCCTTGAGATTACCTCGCAAAGCAGCCACGAAGAGCAGTTGCACACACTCCATAGCAAATACCGCAACCTAAGCTGGACGACAAACAAGGAGGCGGAGAGCGAGGAGCTCCTCTCGATGGTATGGGAAAAGCTCATCGACTACACCATCGCCGACTCCAATGAAGTGTCGATGAATCAGCACTACTACCCGGAATTACGGGTGGCCTTCGATATCAGTGAGCCACAACCCCTGGCCTGGGCTCTACCCAAATTCAAGGATGACAGTCTCTACAAGGCCGCCAGCGATTACTTCCGGGAGCTGAAAAAGAGCGGCAAGCTGGACAAACTCATTGAGCGTTACTACGGCCATCTTGAGGATTTTGACTACGTCGGCACCCGCATCTATATCCGGCACACCCACACCCGCCTGCCGAAGTATCGTCAGCTGTTCAAATACTCGGCCAAGGAGTACGGACTGGACTGGCGCCTGCTGGCCGCGACGGCCTATCAGGAGTCCCACTGGGACCCCAAAGCCGTCTCACCGACCGGCGTTCGCGGCATCATGATGCTGACCTCCGTCACGGCCAAGGAGCTTGGCGTCAAAGAGCGCACCGACCCGGTTCAGAGCATTCGCGGCGGTGCGCTCTACCTGAGTCGTCTGCTCAAAAAGTTACCGGAACGTATTCAGGAACCCGATCGCTCATGGCTGGCACTCGCCGCCTACAACATCGGCTATGCACACCTGGAGGATGCGCGAATTATTACCCAGGATCAGGGAGGGGATCCGGATAGCTGGAAAGATATCAAAACGAGTCTGCCGCTTCTGACCAAGCGCAAGTGGTACCGCAAAACCAAACACGGTTATGCCCGTGGCAATGAGACCGTCCGCTATGTAGAGAACATTCGCAGCTATAACGACATTCTGGTTTGGCTCACGGAACAAGAGGTACCGCCACCACCACAGCCGCCCAGGGCACTGAAAGTGAACAGCTCCGCACTTTAGCAGGGTGTGGTGTAAAGTCGCGGGAGACACCTTCGGTGTTAACGACTACTCACCGAAAAGCTCATTTTGCATCGACAGATAGACCTGGTAGGCATTACGGCGATTGGCCGCATCGAATGCCGGCAGGTTCTCAAATTCCGACCAGTCCGTTTCGGCATAAACCTCATCAAAGGGGATCAGTTCGTCCACGGCCGCACCCATTTTCTCCCTCAGATAAGCCAGGTATTGGTAGGTCACCCCTACCGCCTTAACCGGGGCCTTCTGATAGGGCCCGTGACCGGGGACCAGCGCCTGTAGTTCTGAGTTATCCATACGTTTCAGGGTCTCAAGCCACAGCTTGGTATTACTGCTACCAAGGAAGGGTACGCGCCCCTCGAAGATCACATCGCCCGAGTAAAGCACCTTGTCGTTCGGGATATAGATCGTCATATCCGCATCGGAATGGGCATCACCGATCACCGTCATCTCGAATGTCACGCCCCCGACCTGCATCGTCTCATGCTTTTCCACGTAACGGTCGGGCCACACCAGGTGCGTATCGTCATTCACCCAGGGGTCGAGGGAAAACCGTCGCTCTTCGAGCCGGTCCTTAGCCGCTTGCGACTCCAGATATTTTTCCGCCCCTGCCGGGGCAATGATCTCCGCCCCCCGTTCCTTGAAATACTGCAAGCCGAAGACGTGGTCGGCGTGATAGTGGGTAAGGATCACCTTAACAACCGGTTTGTCAGTTACCGTGCGTATCTGCTTCATCAGTAACTGGGCCAGTGAGGGACTGCCGAGCGCATCAATGACAACGACCCCCTCCTCGGTGAGGATCACGCCGGCATTAGAGATAAAACCCTCATTATCGATTGCCGTCCCGGCCTCACCCTGCACGTAGTAACTGTGTTCACTGACTTGCTGGAGTGTCATATCCACCGTGACCGGGGGATAGTTCTCGGCCTGCACAGCACTTGCCACCAACATCAGGCTCAGGGTGGTAACAATTTTCATAACAGCTTGCATAAACATGTTCCGCGCTTGCTCTCGAAGGAGCATCATAGCTGGATAAACATTTAGGTTGTATTGGGGTATTCCCTGAGGGTGGCTCACCCTGTTTGCAAGCCACGGCGGGCACGGAAAAATTCACGCAACAGTGTGGCGCTCTCTGTCTCAAGTACACCACCGGTAACCTCACAGCGGTGATTC
>JBEPXU010000165.1:0-5094 GCA_041641735.1 Ectothiorhodospiraceae bacterium | reverse complement strand
ATCCGGGCCAGCGAGGCCTTGTTGTTGATCCCGAGCTGGGTGAAAGTCCGTGCCAGGTGTTTGCGAACCGTCTCGGGCGAGATACCCATGCGCCTGGCGACCTCTTTGTGGCTAAAACCGGTGGCATAGAGTTCAGCGGCTTCACGAGCTCTGGAGGGCAGTTTGTCGAGCGAGGATACGGGCCGTCCTCTGACAAGATAGTGGCCATTTAGTTGACGGTACTGCAGTCGGATACTTTCGCCACACCAGTCGCCGAATGCGTTGTCTTCACTAAAAATTGTAGTTGGCAAACTGAATTTTTCATGGCCCCACTCTTCACGCAGCAATTGATCGAAGGGAGGGCGGCTGGCCAGTATCATGCCCTTGTGATTGACTAGCGCCATTCCTTCTTCTTCATCGCCAGGGATGTGGAGGGCCATTTGCCGGTTGAGACGCAACGCCTCCGAAAGGTGCGGCATCAGGAACTGCTTGATGTGGCGCTCAACTTCACTAAAGGGGCGTGCATGATCGGTGTTGCACAGGCCGATATAGCTCACATAGCCGTCCACCGGCTCACTCATGATGGTGGAGATCATGTGCTGAATATCGAATGCACGCCAGTGTTCGTTATAGGCGAGGCTATTGCGGTAGTCGGCAATATCGTCAAACATCCAGGTGTGGTTGAGGTGGTTTAGGGTCAGGTCGCAGAAGCGGTCCTGATGGGCGACCTCTTGCCACTGGATCAGCAGTTCAGGTGACTGGTTGATTGTGACCAGGTCGGTCACCTCCCGTTCTGCTTCCCTGGCACCACCCCAGACGGCGTAGTCGTAATCGACAAATTCAGCCAAATGTTCCAGCATGCGTTGCTGAAAGGCATAAGGGGCCAACTGTCGTGCATCCTGATAAAGCACCAGCAGAAACTGGTTTATCTGTGCGAACTTACCATCTTCCATGTGCGGCTCCTTACTCCTCCCCCCTCTCTTGATTAACCTTCCAATATATATGGATATAGGAAAAGATAGCGAAATCGATAGGCGTACACCATTACCCCAAATGGGGGGCGATCCTGGTTTCTTGTGGCGAAGGCCTCTCTTCAATCCCCCTGCATCACAGTTATCGGCAACCGTCACCCCTATCGCTCATGGCAAATCGCCAGAATGAGGAAAAACAGTCAATATCCGCTAATATTATAGTGTCTTTGTCGTGCCTGGCAGTAAGCAACCGGAGTGCTGTGATGTGCCAGTGAGACCGGGCAGGAAAGTGGGGCGTGTTGATATTTGACGCAATCCACCAACTGGTTAACGGGGTGAGATGTTACTTGGACGCTTATCGGTCACGGTGTCCCTCACCTCGCTTTGCTTATCAGGGCGACCGGCCACAGGTTATTCTTTCCGTGTCGCCATTTAAAATGGCGGCCCATCCTTTCGAACCAGGTGATTATTCCGCTCTGTGCACCTGGAACGGATTAACTGGCCAGGCTGGCGTGTAAACAGGAAGGGGCACCAATTATATGGCGGAGCCTTGAGTTCTGCTGCAGAGGCTTCTTGCGCAGTTGTGCGAGATGAAAAGTGAAGTCCGGAGTGTCGACGCACGAGGGGGGGAAGTATGTCTGTAAGGTTCTCTTTTTCTTTTCTGTTTCTGTTGCTGCCGATAACCGCTTCAGTGGCAGGTGAGGCCGATGTTGTCGGGGTGGAGGTAAAGGACAGGGGGCATGGCTTGCTTGAGTTTGACGTGACCGTCTCGCATGCCGACGAGGGGTGGGAGCATTATGCGGATAAGTGGGAGATTGATGCCCCCGACGGTACGGTTCTCGCGGCTCGCACATTGTACCATCCCCACACTGACGAGCAGCCCTTTACCCGGAACCTGGTGGGGGTGAAGATACCCGATGGTATTGAGGAGGTGGTGGTCCGGGCACATGACTCGGTCCACGGCTTTGGCGGCAAGACCATGACGGTGGAGATTCCCTGAGTCGAGAGGCGGAGGTCACTCTCAGGGTCTATAGGAGCGGTGATCGAATTGTCTGTATCCTGTCGCTCTGCGATCATGGTCATTTCTCATCAGGGTAAGCCCGACTGGTAAAGGTTCAATGTTGCTACACCCCGTTCCGGCCTCTGAGAATGAGGTGGCCATCGAAATCAAAAAAAGCCGCTTCATCGCAAGGGCTTCCCGCGTCGATGATCGTCAACAGGCCAAGGAGTGCCTGCAACGGATGCGTGATGATTATCCCGATGCGCGTCACCATTGCTGGGCATATCTGCTCGGTGATGCCACCGCCTCCTGTGATGCGGCGATGAACGACGATGGGGAACCCTCGGGAACGGCGGGGAAGCCGATACTGAATGTGCTACGGCATAAGGGGGTGGGGAATATCATGGTCGTGGTGGCGCGCTATTTCGGCGGTATCAAGCTCGGGGCGGGGGGACTGACTCGCGCCTACTCCTCAGCGGCTGAGGCTGTGATGTCTACCCTGGCAGTGGTGCAGCATGAACCGGTGCTGGAGGAGCGACTGCGGTGTGAGTTCTCTCAGGAGCAGTTGGTGCGCCACTGGGCTGCGGTGCATGGTGCAACAATCAGTGAGCCGGTCTACTCCCAAAATGTGACACTCACCCTGCGCCTATCTGAACGGGATGGGCCGGCACTCACCGATTTTTGCCGTAGTAACGGGGTGGTTATTGAGTCAGAGGACAGGTGCTGACTGAAACCTTACCGCGCTGCCGTCGTTAATCCCAGTTAACCGTGCAATCCAGATAGCGCCAGACGCGAAACATTCCGCTCAGTCCCTCATCCAGCATGATCTCCAGGGGGACTCCCTTGAGGGTTTTATTGCGGTTCTTCAACCAGAAGGTGGGCATATTGCGGTTAAGGGCAAACACCACATGCAGCGACTCCTGAATGCCGAGCAGGTGCTTGGCATGCTCAAGGACATTACTGTCATCCGGGAAGGGTTCGCCGTTTTTGTATTTACTCAGGTGGCGCGGTTTGGTGCCCTCAGGGAAACCCAGCAGCTTGAGCTGGTCTTCCGGCGCCAGGCGCCACTCCTCGAGGATGTTCATGGTCAGTAACGCGAGATGGGTGCGTTCGTGCTGGTCGAGTTCTGCTGTTGTCGTCAAGGGAAAACCCTTTTCGTTTGGCAACCGCCATGGGCGATCGGGATTGAAAGTGCGTAATACGCTTGAGCGCGTATTATCTATACCATGGTATATAGGGTCAAAACAGGCCGAATAAAACGCCTTTTTCTTAGTGGTTATTAAACATTGGTAGTAGTGGGGTTAATGGGATGAGCGAAGAGCTTACGGCGCAGGGGCAGTTGAGCGACTATATTGCGGCCCATCCGGCGGCGATACTCTATTTCTCGGGCGATAATTGCAATGTCTGCCAAGTCTTGTTGCCGAAGGTTGAGGGGTTGTTGCAGGAGGAGTTTCCGCGGGTAGGCCTGGGGAAGATCAATTGTGGAACTCATCCGGATCTTGCTGCCCAACACAGTGTTTTCGCCGTGCCGACACTGGTGCTCTATTTTGACGGCCACGAGACGCAGCGCTTTTCACGCAACATCAGTCTGGGACAGCTGCGGGATGCCCTCGCGCGCCCCTATCAGTTGCTATTCGACTAAATTCGTGTGAACTCTCGCCGGGATGGCGCCGCTGCGGGTAGACCTGAGGCGGATGAGGCGGTTTATTCGTGCGATAACCTTATTAATTGTATGTTTACCATGGTTTTCTCCTTCCCTACCGTTTGTCAGAGGCAAAGACAGGTGAGCCTCCTCGCCGGGTAGATGCACTATTCTTTGAGAATAGACCTCACGGAGGGTTTGATGATGAATGGACTGTTCGTGGCCCTGCTGGTCTTTCTCCTTTTGGTGGCGGGCTTTCAGACCGTTCTGTTGATCCGGGCGAAAAAGCAGCAGGGTAGAGCGGCACCTCCGCTTTCAGAGGTATTGCCTGAAGGGGTCACGCCGCGTCCAAAAATGCTGTTCTACTTTTACAGCGAACACTGTGGCCACTGCCGAAAGGTCACACCGCTTATTGAAACCCTGGAGCGTGAACATGACGGGGTGGTCAAGGTGGATGTGCGTCGCCAGTTGGCCACGGCGCGACGTTTCGGTGTGAAGGTGACACCCTCTCTTTACCGCGTGGAGAAAGGCGCGATAGCCGCTGTGCATGTCGGTGAGATAAATCGTCAGCATTTGCAGCAATTCTTCTCCGATTAGTCTTCGGCTTGACAGCGTACCGCGATACCGCAATGATAGTTCCATGATGATGACAGTGAATACAACGTCTGTTCCCCCAGTGAAGCGTGTCGTGATGTGGCGTCGCGTAGAGGGTGTGCGTGCTGATGGAGGGGAACGACAACGTTAGTATTACTGTTTTAATGATTCCATTTCTACCAAAGGCCGCAGACCGGAAGTCTGCGGCCTTTTTGTTTTGACTTGTGTGAAAAGGGAGAAGAGGGATGTCGGTGCCAGCTGCGTATCTGGGCATTATTCTGATTTGGGCGACGACACCACTGGCCATCAAGTGGAGCGGCGAGAGCGGCGGTTTCCTGCTGGGCGTGGCGCTGCGAATGACAGTGGGTTATCTGGTCTGTCTGCTGGTGTTGCTGGTATTGCGAATTGAGTTTCCCTGGCATGCACAGGCACGGCGCTCTTATCTGGCGGCCGGGATGGGCCTGTTCGGTGCGATGCTGAGTGTCTATTGGGGCGCGCAATATATTCCCTCCGGACTGGTGTCGGTGATCTTTGGTCTATCGCCGATTCTGATTGGGCTCTTCGCCACCTATTGGCTGGGGGAGAGGAGTTTCAGCGCCGGTCGCCTGTTCGGTATCGTGCTGGCGATTACCGGTCTTGCGGTGATCTTCCTGCCGCGCGACTCGTCGGCCGAGATCGCTCCGCATGGCGTGGCTGCGGTATTGATGGCGGTGACCTTTCAGTCCCTGAGTGCGGTGTGGGTCAAGCGGATTGGCGGGACGTTACACCCGGTGGCGATCAACAGCGGGGCCCTGACGATTGCCGTTCCGCTCTATCTAATCGTCTGGTGGGTGTTCGACGGAACCCTGCCGCAGCAGCTGGATGAGCGTTCGCTGGGGGCGATTCTCTACCTTGCCCTGTTCGGGACG
>JBEPXU010000164.1:0-5115 GCA_041641735.1 Ectothiorhodospiraceae bacterium | reverse complement strand
CGCGGGAGGATGTCAGCAAGGCGCACCCGAAAGTGGCCCAGCGGATGAAAGAACTGACACGCGGGCTGTATGAAACAGCGCGGTACATTACGAACAATAACCCCAAATTGAGTGGCAAACAGCAGCCAACTCAAGAAGCGAAAGAGTAAGAAGGCAGCATCAATGAATGTTTTGGTAATTGGTAGCGGTGGTCGTGAACACGCCCTGGCATGGAAGGCGGCACAGTCCTCCGCAGTAGAGAAGGTCTTCGTCGCCCCCGGTAATGCCGGCACAGCACGCGAGGCGAAAGTGGAGAATATCGCCATTGGTGTCGAGGACATCGAGGCCTTGGTCAGTTTTGCCCGCGACAATACCGTGGAGCTGACTATCGTCGGCCCTGAGGCACCGCTGGTCATCGGTGTGGTCGATGCCTTTGAGACAGCCGGTCTGCGCTGCTTCGGACCGAGCAAGGCCGCCTCCCAGCTGGAGGGTTCCAAGGCCTTTACCAAGGATTTTCTGGCTCGTCACAACATCCCCACCGCCGACTACGCCAATTTCACCGATATGAACGAGGCACTGGTCTACCTGAAGGAAAAGGGTGCCCCCATCGTGATCAAGGCCGACGGCCTGGCCGCCGGCAAGGGCGTCATCGTTGCCATGACCCATAAAGAAGCCGAGGCCGCAGTAAAGGATATGCTTGCCGGCAACGCCTTCGGTGAGGCGGGCCACCGGGTGGTCATTGAGGAATTCCTCGAGGGCGAGGAGGCCAGCTTCATCTGTATGGTCGACGGCGAGCACATCCTGCCGATGGCCACCAGCCAGGATCACAAGCGGGTCGGAGAGGGAGATAGCGGCCCCAATACCGGCGGTATGGGCGCCTATTCCCCCGCTCCGGTAGTCACCCAGGAGGTGCACAATCGCATCATGGCAGAGGTCATCGAGCCCACCGTCAAGGGTATGGCCGCCGAGGGCAATCCCTATACCGGTTTCCTCTATGCCGGTTTGATGATTACCTCGGATGGGGCTCCCAAGGTCATTGAGTACAACTGCCGCTTCGGCGATCCGGAGACCCAGCCGATCATGATGCGCCTGCAGTCCGACCTGGTGGCGCTGTGCAACACAGCCCTGGATCGCAAGCTGGAGACCGCCACCGCCGAGTGGGATGAGCGCGCTGCAATGGGTGTAGTGCTCGCCGCCGGAGGCTACCCCGGCAGCTACAACAAGGGCGACGTGATCGAGGGGCTAGACGGCGCCGACTCGGACGATGCCAAGATCTTCCATGCCGGCACCGCAGAGAAGGACGGCAATGTCGTTACCGCCGGCGGCCGCGTGCTCTGCGCCACTGCCCTGGGTACAACCGTTAGCGAGGCACAGCAGAAGGCCTACGCCCTGGCCGACAAGATTAGTTGGGAAGGCATGTTCATGCGCCGCGACATTGGCTATCGCGCCATTGCCCGGGAGCAGGCATAAGCAAAACTGCCCGCAGTGTTGTAGGAGCGGCCGTCCCGGCCGCGATAATTGACAATCGCGACGGGTACCGTCGCTCCCACGCACGGCTGCACCATGGTGAAAACTGTTTTTTCTTAGAAAACAGCATATTAAGTATAAAAAAGGCAAATAATCCCATTTTTTCCGAGACTTCGGTGCGGTTAATCAGATAAAATGCGCGGTTCTAAGATTTTAAGCCGCTGAAATAAAAGAATTTTCAATCCTGTTTTTAGGAGTAGATTTATGTCAGTAAAGCATCCCGTGATTGCGGTCACCGGTTCTTCCGGCGCCGGGACCACCACCGTAAAAAATGCCTTCGAGCACATCTTCTTCCGTGAGAAGATCAATCCGCTGGTCATCGAGGGTGATAGCTATCACCGCTATGATCGCGCCGCGATGAAAGAGGCGATCGCCAAGTTCGCTGAAGAGGGTAAGAACCTCTCCCATTTCGGTCCCGAGGCCAACCACTTCGACCTGCTTGCCGAAACCTTCAAGGCCTACGGTGACACCGGCAAGTGCAAGCGCCGCTATTACATCCACAGTGATGAAGAGGCCGAGCACCACAACGAGCGCCTGGGTGGCACAGACTACACTGCCGGCCAGTTCACACCGTGGGAAGACATCAGCGAAGAGAGTGACGTGCTGTTCTACGAGGGTCTACACGGTGGTGCCAAGGACGGAGACGTCGACGTCTCTGCCTACACCGACCTGCTGGTTGGCGTGGTACCGATCGTCAACCTGGAGTGGATCCAGAAGATCTTCCGCGACAACGCCCAGCGTGGTTACAGCGCCGAGGCCATCGTCGACACCATCCTGCGTCGCATGCCGGACTACGTGAACTACATTACCCCGCAGTTCTCCCGTACCGACATCAACTTTCAGCGCGTACCGACCGTCGACACCTCCAACCCGTTCATCGCTCGCGACATCCCTACCCCGGACGAGTCCTTCGTGGTGATTCGCTTCCGCGATCCGGTCAAGACCGGCGTTGACTTCCCGTACCTGCTCAACATGATCCCCAACTCCTTCATGTCACGCCGCAACACCATTGTGGTACCCGGCGGCAAGATGGGCTTCGCCATGGAGCTGATCCTGGCCCCCATCATCCACGACATGATCAGCAAGAAGAACGGCTAAACCTGACCAAGGTCCCATGTCGAACCAAAAAAAGGCCCGCAACTGCGGGCCTTTTTTCTGCCTTACCTGTAGGAGCGACGCTCCCCGTCGCGATTACCAGCCTCTCTACAGCACACCAGAGGCGGCAGACACATCCCTTCGCACTCCCGAAAGAAATAAATTTATCGCGACCGGGACGGTCGCTCCTACAACAACCTACTTCTCCCCCGCCGCTGGTTTCCACTCCTCGGGGGGGACCTGACTCTCCAGGTCCTGGCGGATATCCAGTACCGGTGCCGCCTCGATATCCTGGGCATCCATCATCTCCGCAAGCCGTTGCAACGAGGCAAGGATCTGGTGCTGCTCCCAATCTTTCAGTTCGTTGAAGCGCTCGATGAAGCGCTCCTGCAGCAGCGTCGGCGCCGAGGCCAGTTGCTCCTTCCCGCCCTCAGTAAGGGTGACATAGACTTTACGCCTGTCGGTATGGGAGCGAATGCGCTGTATGAGATCACGCTTCTCCAACCTACCGAGGATAGATGTCACCGTCCCCTGGCTCAGATTCACCTCGCGCGCCAGGTCCCCTGCAGTCATCTCTTCGTGGGTAGCCAGCGCCTGCAGTACCAGCAGTTGCGGTCCGGTAAACCCTGCCTGCTGCATCAGGCGGCGCGAGCGCATATCGATGGCGCGGATGATGCGGCGCAAAGAGATCAGAACATCAGCGTATCTTTCCATTCATCCTCACCGTGCAACAGGCCAGCAAGTGCCTATAATTATTAAAATTTAACCCAATTCTCATGAAAATTTAATTTCTGTACAAACAGTATTGATTCTTCCAGAGAAGGGAGTGACAGCAAGATGTCAACTTGAAATCAATAACTTAATGCTCATATAATACGCATCTGAATCGTTTGTACACAAACTATTTTTGTCTGCAAAGGATTCTCCAGCCCATAACCCCAAGGTTAATGATGACTGAGGAAAATCAGATAAAACTCCGTCTCCCCAACCTGGAGGACGGAAAGGCAGTGCATGAACTCATTCAGCGCTGCCCGCCGCTGGATGTGAACTCCAGCTATAACTACTTCCTGCTTTGCAGCCACTTCCGCAACACCTGCACAGTGGCGGAAGCGAATGGCCAGATTGTTGGCTTTCTCTCCTCCTACTTGCTCCCCGAACAGGAAAACACGCTGTTTGTGTGGCAGGTTGCGGTTGACGAGTCGGCCCGTGGTCACGGCCTTGCCGGCCGTATGCTTGAGCACGTGCTGGAGCGCCCTTTCTGTGCCGGCGTGAACACACTGGAAACCACCATATCACCGTCTAACCTCTCTTCTAGGAAGGTCTTTCAACACTATGCCGAAAAACACCAGGCTCCGTCCCACGAGGAAACCTTCCTCGAGGTCAGCCACTTCGGCGGTGAAGCCCATGAAGAGGAGCGCCTGATCCGCATCGGGCCGTGGAAATAAGAATTATCCAAAACTGGAGCATACGATTATGAGAATCTTTGAAGAAATGGAATCGGAAGTACGTGGTTACGTACGTTCTTTCCCTGCTATCTTTGACACCGCCAAGGGCTCGTTCATCTATGATGAGCACGGCAACAAGTTTATCGACTTCTTTGCCGGTGCCGGTACCCTGAACTACGGCCACAACAACCCGATCATCTCCGAAGCAATGATCGAGTACCTGCAGCGCGACGGTATCGTCCACGCGCTGGACAAGGCGACCGTGGCGAAGAAAAACTTCCTGCAGAGCTTCCAGGACACCATCCTGACGCCCCGTAACCTGAACTACAAAATTCAGTTCACCGGCCCCACCGGCACCAACGCCGTGGAGACCGCGCTGAAGCTGGCGCGTATGGTTAAGCGTCGCTCCAACGTTATCGCCTTCACCAACGGCTATCACGGCCTGACCATGGGTGCCCTGGCGGTAACCGGTAACGATTTCTACCGCGACGAGTCCTACGGCGCGCGCAACAATGCCGATTCCGTCCCGTTCGACGGCTACTTCGGTCCGGACGTGAACACCATCGACTACCTGCGTAAGTTCCTCGAGGACGGCTCCTCCGGTATCGACCTGCCGGCGGCGATCATCGTCGAGACCGTACAGGGCGAAGGCGGCATCAACGTCGCCAGCTTCGAGTGGCTCAAGGAGCTTGAGGAGCTGTGCCATGAGTACGACATCCTGCTGATCATCGATGATATCCAGGTCGGTAACGGCCGTACCGGAACCTTCTTCAGCTTCGAAGAGGCCGGCATCAAGCCCGACATGGTCTGTATGTCCAAGTCCATCGGCGGCGGCCTGCCCATGGCCATCCTGCTGATGCGCCCCGAGCTGGACCAGTGGCAGCCGGGCGAGCACACCGGTACCTTCCGTGGTAACAACCTCGCCTTCGTCGCCGCCACCCAGGCGCTGACCTACTGGGAGAACGACGACTTCTCCGAGTCGATCAAGTACAAGGGCAAGATCATGGAAGAGGAGCTGACCAAGATCGCCGAGAAGTACCCGCAACTCGAGATCGAACTACGCGGACGC
>JBEPXU010000163.1:0-5188 GCA_041641735.1 Ectothiorhodospiraceae bacterium | reverse complement strand
ATACGCATGATATATTTCGCCATCTTATAGCCAAGCTGGCGCTCCACGCGCAGGCGAATGGGTGCACCGTTAGTGACCGGCAGGTCTTGGTCGTTCAGCATATACGCCAGGATGGTCTGTTCATGATAGGCATCTACAAGATCGATACTCTCGTAGTAGCGGCTTCCCTTGTTGTTCATGCTGTCAGCGCAGTAGAACACCACATAACGCGCCTCTGGTTTTGGTTTAATCTTCTCAAGCAATGCGCTTAACCGCGCCCCTTTCCACTTACCGATGGCACTCCAGCCCTCGACGCAGTCGTGCCGGGTGATCTGGCTACGACTGGGCATCGCCTTAATATCTGCCAGGGAAAATTTTCCCGGTTTCTCGACCAGACCGGCCACCTCTAACCGGTAATCACGGAACTGATTCGCGGCCAGCATCTGATAGTGTGCATCTTTCGGTGAGGTGGTGCCGTTGCCGCGAAAGGACGGCGATAGGTCCTTCTCATCGAACTCCTGTGCCAGGGAATCGCCGCCATTCAGTTTGCGGTGCAGAGCATAGTTAACCTTCTCGCCGCTCAGCAGCAATTGGCGGAACCACTCCGCCCGTGACAGTCGGTCACAACCAGTCAATAGCAGGGCACTACCCAGGCCGAAAAAACGTATCAGGAAACGGCGGCGTCCATGATTATTGCTTCGCATCGGTGTCCTCCTTTGCTGGAATACGGTATCGGCCTGTGATCATCGAGCGAAGGTTGTTCCAGGGGCCGGTAACGATAACCTCGAACAGATGCACAAGAATAAAGGCAACCACAATCCAGGCAGCGATGAAGTGCAGGGTGCGGGCGGATTGACGCCCGCCGAACAGATCGACCCAGCCCGGGATCACAGAATCAAGATTCGGCGACATGGCCCACCCGGTCACGATGATCAGCGGCAGCAACAGAAAGATGACGCTGAGGTAAGCCAGCTTTTGCAATACGTTGTAGCGCAAGGCCGCCTCGCCCCTGGGATGTCGCAACGACATATGATCGAGAATCGAGCGACCGATACCACGTAGTTGGATGCGATCAGGCAGCAGATCACGGGAAAGGTGGCGCGTGTACAGCGACCAGAGCAGATAGCAGATACCATTGATGACCAGCACCCATGCGAAAAAGAAGTGCCAATGGCGCCCCATGGACAGCCAGCGCGGCCCGGGGATGGTGGCCCACTCAGGAAAAGCCCGCCGGTACTGTCGGCCAGATGCCCCCGTGGAGAGTCCAAACAGCCCGGTTGTCTCGAAACGGTATCCAAGCACGCGGGTCACGCCATGCAAACGGCCATCTGTGCCGCGCTCTGTCTCCATGCGCAGGAGTGGTGGACGACCTGTATAGGAGGATTTTCCCCAGGCCAGTTCCGGGTAGGCGTTGAATATTTGCAAACCGCTCATCAACAGCAGAAAAAAGGCCAGCACATTGACCCAGTGCATGATGCGTATCGGCAAGCGGTGACGATAGTAGAGCGGCTGTTTTTCGTTGCGAAAAATTGACATCCCCTCCCCCAACCCTTAAATGTATAGAACTTATCCTAGACGCTGCTGTGGTAATCGACAACACAAGCGCTGCAGCACCCAGGGATGAAATATAATTAAAAGGGCGCAGAACGAACGCCCATTAGACCAACGTCAGGCACACACTTAAATCCATTTCATCTTGGGGAATGATATGTCAGCAAACACGGTTAATGATGAGACCGCTCAAAAAATATCCCTTCGTCAGTGGATAAGAATAGTTGTGGCGTACCTCCTTATCCCGCTGATTTTGTTTCTATGCGCTGGGGACATCGGCTGGTGGCAGGCGTGGCTATACTCCCTGCTGATCATGGCAGCGGGTGTTGGCGGTCGCATCTGGGCAGAACAGCGCCATCCCGGGATAACGGCTGAAAGACAAAGTAAAGAAGGTTTTCAAAACGCAAAGGACTGGGATAAGGTGCTCGCCCCACTGATGGCGGTGAGTGTCAGCTATCCTATTGTCATCGTGGCAGGACTGGACCATCGTTATAACTGGTCCCCAGAATTTCCGCTATGGCTCAGCCTGACTGGCTTCGTTTTGGTCGCATTCGGTTATGTCTTCGCAACATGGTCCCTGGTAGAAAACCGTTTCTTTTCCGTTGTGGTACGTATTCAAACGGAACGAGGGCATACGGTCTGTGACACCGGTCCGTACCGGTTTGTACGACACCCGGGCTATGCCGGAAATACGCTTGCTTTATTCGGTATTGTTCTAGCCCTGGGATCGGTTTGGACACTGATTCCTGCGGCGGCGGCAACCATCATCACGGTGACGAGAACCGCACTCGAAGACCGGACGCTACAGAAAGAGCTGCCGGGCTATCCAGACTATGCACAACGCGTGCGCTATCGGTTGATTCCCGGAATATACTGATAGCACTGTCCATAGATAAGAGGGTGCAACCTGAGAATCCCCGCTGCTGTTGCTTTGACCCAATCAATGTAAAAAGGCAACATAGCCGTAAAGGAATGCGATAAGAACAAGAGGGTTAAAGCCTGGACCATGCATCGAAGCGCACTTCATTGGCAATTTTCCAGCAGACGTATCCGCGGCCTTTATGAGGTTGTCATTACTATCCTGACGCTGGGAATCCTTATGGGTCTAGCCGCCGCAATCTATTACCAGTACATTATGCGCGCCTATGCCGGTGAGGCTCTGTCTAATGCAGCCACTCTTAAGGAAATAGTGTCCGGGCATTATTACCGAACAGGAGAGTGGTCCCCTGCCGATCCCGGAATTTTCGATTACAGTGATGGCAGTCGTGCTATAAAAAGCATTGATTACGAGAAGGGAGGTTTTACCTTCTCCATAAAAGAAGAAAAGAGACTCTACAAACTCAGCTTCCGTGCTGCCCTCTCTGACACTAACCCTCGGTCCACCATTATATGGCTATGCGGTTACGGCGAAGCGCCTAATGGCTATCACACCATCAGCACAAACAGTACAAATCTACCCAGGAAATACCTTCCGGTAGAGTGCAGAGGATTGGAATGATGCTGAACAGATCCAGACACACGGAAACGCAAACACTTCTGGCTAGACAACTCGGCCACCTGCTTCACTCTGGTCTCAACTATGACGAGGCATTTACCAGATTAGAGGAAGCTGGTGATGGCGAATTCAAACAAGAGGTCGAAGCACTTAAACTTGACCTTGAGACAGGCCCACCTCGCCACAGAAAGGATCGACGATTCCCGACACCAATTTTGACCCTCAGAAAACTTATGTCAGTTGCAAGGGATAATGGTGGTGATGCAGCTTCCATCTTGGCACACGCAGAAGAGATGCTCGGGTCAATGGGTGAGAGTTATCGCCTCTACTGGGCAGGAATGGCCTCCTTTCTATGGTACATCACAGGGATTAGCCTGTTTATGTTTATCCTGTTGGTGATGTTTTCCATTTTTGTCTTTCCACAGTTTCAGGATATCTACGCCAATGCTCAGACCGCACTACCGGCAATGACCCAAACAATGATCGGTATGCTGGAAACGATGCGAGGAGCTTTTTTTGTGCTCATGATTACTATCGTTATCGGAGTGATAATAATCGCTTACAAGATACGCTCGTCAATGAGAAACATCGAACCTCTCAGCGGCTTCATAACCAGGCTGCCTGGATTGCGCACGTTAAGCCGGAATTACAACAGTTTATTGCTCATCAACCTTTCGCGCCTCCTTGCAAGCTCGGGGGTGTCAATCGACGCTGCACTAGAGCACGTCTGGAAACTCCACCAGCCGCTGCAGGACTTTAACGGAATGATATCATCCTCTTCAAATCGGCTTAATTTTGTACTGAACGACGATCCGGTCTGGGGTGCTGTTATTCTCTCACGCCTTACCGGCACTCTTCACTCAGAGATCGAACACCTTTCATCCCAGGCAGAAACGATCTTCGCAGAGCAGCTATCGAAACTACGGGAAGAATTTACGCTGATAGCCCAAATATCCGTTGGGGTGGTTATCGCACTTCTGATTATCAGCCTTTACCTGCCAATCTTTAAGCTGGGTTCAATTTTCTAGGAGACAGCAATGAACATGGAACGCGGATTCACACTGATAGAGCTAATGATAGTTGTGTCGATCATCGGTATTCTCGCCGCTATATCCCTACCCGCCTACCAGAGTTATATCGTTCGTGCGCAAATTGCAGAAGCGATAACACTCGCCACTGATCTCAAAAAGGAGATCAAGGATGTCTACCAGAATAAGGGGGCTTTTCCCGTAAACAACCGCGAGGCAGGGGTGCCTGAGGCCAAGTATCTTATCGGTAACTATGTGCAACGCATTGATATAGAGAACGGTGCCATTCAGATTGAGTTCGGAAACAAGGCCAATAAGCAAATTGCCAATACGGTCCTGTCATTGCAACCCCTCATCGTACCCCAAAGCCCCACCAGCCCAATGTCGTGGAACTGCGGAAACTCAGAGCCACCCAAAGGCATGAAGGCCGTAGGTGAGAACCGCACGAGCATTAGCCGTGAATTTTTACCCTACTCATGTCGCGGGGCTTAACCAGTAGAATACAAGGCGCAATACGCCTCTTAATTACATCGTCTGTTTTACCAGGGGAAGTTCAGTGCCTTTTTTCTACATGTAGTAAACGCAACAATTGTGGTTGGTCAATTTTCTCTAGCAAGGACAAAAACCCCCTCTAACTGTGTGTCTTAACCGTTTTCCATAATGATCCCTTAGCCTGCACCGCCACCACTAACACGTTAATTCAAGGGGTTATGTAGCGAACCCTAGCCCCTCAGTGCCACTCACTCCGCGCATGGCGTAAATATTGCTGATGTCCTAGTCAGACTAAGATATTCAGCAGGAAATACGCCCATGAGCCTATTTATCAGCGTCACCACACCGACCTCGGCATTTAACGAATGCCCCATGGACAAGGCCATTACCTTTTTTGCCACCAGCGTCACCATGGAAAAGCGCGTGGGGAATTTCCCTCCCGGTCCCGAGCTGGACATCACCTTTATGGTCACGGGTCCGAGGGACGCACCGGACTTCCAGGGTATGCGCATGGGCGGCTACAACGAGGAGAATCACACCCTCTATTTTGAAACGGCCATTCCGCCCCATTTGAACGAATCGACCGCCGCTCCCCAATACGTCCAGGCCGTACTGCAGGATGCAGTGGATAACGCCCAGGACT
>JBEPXU010000162.1:0-5215 GCA_041641735.1 Ectothiorhodospiraceae bacterium | reverse complement strand
TTCGGAACGTACCCCCTTTATGCTGGAATTGGCTTATACCTCCTCTCCCGTGTTGCGACAGCGAATCGAGGGCGCACCGGTTGGGAAGATCCAACTCAAGGCGCTTAAGGAGACAAGGTGAGACTGCCTTGCACTGGTCAGAGAGGTTTTACCCTACTCGAAGTGCTTGTTGCACTTGCGGTGCTTGCAATTGCCCTGGTAGCCCTCGTTAAGGCGACTGCCGGCAATGCTGGAAACCTCGCCTATATGCGCGATAAGACGATGTCGCAGTGGGTGGCGATGAATGTTGTTGCCGAGCGGCAGCTGGCTATCTCGGGAGAGATGAAAAATGATAGCGGCACGGCTCAAATGGGAGGCCAGTCCTGGTACTGGCAATCCAGTCTTAACGACACGTTTGATGAGGGGATCGTGCGTCTGGAGGTCGAGGTCAGCTCCAGCAGAGAGTCTGCCGATCACCCTGTCACGAAGGTCGTGGCGTTTTTGCCGCGCCAAGGTGCGCCGGGAGGAAGCTGATGTGCCAGCCGACGGAAAAGGGTTTTACGCTACTGGAGTTGCTGGTTGCCCTGTCTGTCTTTGCGCTGGTCTCTGTGATTAGCTATGCAGGATTACGATCTGTTTTGGTGGCGGAGAATCAATCCGAGGCGTATGCCGAGCGCCTGCAGCAGCTACAGAGTGCCGTGTTGATGTTGGAGCGTGATCTTTCTCAGGCGGTGAACCGTCCGATACGCGATCAGTTTGGTGACTCGAGGATTGGATTCTATGCCAACCCCGGCGATAAATTCCAACTGGAGTTTACCCGTGCCGGGCATCCCAACCCCCTCGGGATCAAACGTAGCACGTTGCAACGGGTGGCCTATGGCGTAGCCGATAATTCCCTTGTGCGTTACAGCTGGTCCACCCTGGATCGGCCACAAGGAAGCGAACCCCTCTCGGTCGTGCTGCTGGATGATGTGCGGGATGTGGAGGTACGGCTGTTGAATCAGGACCGGTCGTGGCAATCTCAATGGCAAGGTGAGGATTCTGCTGATTCAACGGAGGTGGAACTCCCACTTGCGGTTGAGGTAACGCTGCAGCTTGATACACCCGGGGATATCCGTCGCGTTGTGGTTCTTCCCGCCAACTCGTCTGTTCAAGCCTCAACAGAGGATAAGCCGGAATGATGGGGCGGCAGAAAGGCGTCGCCCTGATTACCGCATTGCTGGTGGTGGCGCTGGCAACCAGTGCGGCTGTGGCCATGGTCGCGAATCAGCAGCTGGATATTCGTCGAACCGGCAATATGCTTCAGTACGAACAGGCTTATCTCTATGTCATGGGGATGGAGGAGTGGGCTGCCCGGGTGCTTAACCAGGATGCCCGCGATAATCAGGTTGACCATGCAAAAGAGCAATGGGCCACACAGTTACCGCCAATTCCGATTGAGGGTGGGGAGATTAGCGGACATATTGATGATCTGCAGGGACGTTTTAATCTCAATTCGCTGCTTCGGGACGGTAAGGTGGATAATGTCGCACTGGAGCAGTTTCGACGGCTATTGACCTCTCTTCAGTTGGACCCCGGGATAGCCGATGCATTGGCGGACTGGCTCGATAAGGACCTGCAAACGCGTTTTCCTGGCGGGGCCGAGGACAGCGTTTACCTTGGGATGGAAAACCCCTATCGTTCCGGCAATACACTGGTTGTTAGTAGCAGTGAGTTGCTGTTGCTACCCGGTATGACGCCGGAAAAGTTCAAGACTCTGTCTCCGCATGTTACGGCCCTGCCGGTAGATGTCCCGCTAAACATCAATACGGCGACTATTCCGGTTATCATGAGCCTCGCCGCGGATATCAATAGTAGCACTGCCGAGGCGCTTGTGGAGGGCAGAGGAGAGGATGGTTATACCGATGTGGAAAGTTTTGTGGAGCAGCCAGCGCTCAAGGGAAAGCTTCTTCCGGTTGAGAGGCTGGGGGTCGAGAGTCACTATTTTATGCTAACGTCGCAGGTGAGATTCGGTCGGATCTCCGTGGATTATCAAAGTATGATCGAGCGTGACGCTGCGTCGGCGAATACGATTATGAGGGCACAGGGGACATAGTGAGCAGGGTAGCCAATATCTACATTCGGCTCTGTGATAATGCCGGAGAACAGATAGAGTGGTTCTCCGAGGCAGAGGAGTCCGCGCCGAAGATTTACCGTGGAAGCTGGCAGGAGCTTGCAGAGAACCTGGTATCGGGTTCCCGTATGGTGGTTTTTGCGCCTTCTAACAGCATGGTGACGCTTTCAGCCGAGATACCGCCCCTGACCGGTAAGCGGCTAACCCAGGCCTTACCCTATGCCCTGGAGGAGAGCCTTGCCGAAGATGTCGAGGCGATGCATATCGCCGCCGGTGTCAGGAATAGCGAGGGGCGTATACCGGTGGTTGCTGTGTCGACGGAACAGATGCTGCAGTGGCAGCAACAGTGGCAACAGGTTTCGTGGCAACCGCATTATCTTGTTAATGAGGCGCTCTCCCTGCCATGGGAGAAGGGGCAGTGGTCGCTACTGCTTGAAGATGACGCCGCAATGTTGCGAAGCGGAGAGTTTGACGCCTTTTCCCTGCCCCGGTCACAATTAAACGCCATGTTGGAGCTTGCTGCCGCCAGGCATGAGAGCGACAGCATCGAGCGGCTGATAATTTATGATGCACGAAGCCATGAGACCGATACGTCACTGGATTTACCCGCAACGGTGACTGCAGAAATACAGCAGGAGAAGGTTGATGCACCCGTCAGGGTGATGGCTGAGGGTTTTTCCGGCAAGGCTATTAACCTGCTGCAGGGGGAATTCAGCCGACGGGAACAGGTCGGGAAATTCTGGAGGCCGTGGCGTATGACTGCCGTGTTGCTGCTTGCCGTTTCGGCCCTGCAGATAGGTATGCTGGGTTTTCGCTACTGGAACCTGAGCACAACAGATGAACAGTTGTATGAAGAAATGAAACAAGTCTTTCGTGATACCTTTCCCAATGTTGCCGATGCCAGCGATCCAAAGAATAAAATGGAGAGTAAACTTGCCGAGTTTCAGGGAACAGGTCGGGGCACATTTATTGAACTGATGGAGAAAAGCGGGCAGGTGATTGCCGACACCTCGAATATGCAGTTACAGAACCTGCGTTATAACAAGGGGAGCCTTGAGCTTGAGCTGGTCCTCGACAACCTCCAGCTTCTCGATAGCCTAAAATCGCGTTTGCAGGAAAAGGGGCTTCAGGTTGACGTGCTCAGTGCCTCGACCGGGGACGAGCAGGTGACCAGCCGCATTGGGTTAACGGTGGCAGGCTCATGAAGCAGTACTGGGAGTCACTACAGGTTCGGGAACAACGTACTCTCCTCATTGGGGCGGTTGTGCTGGTATTGATAGGTATCTATGGTCTGATTATTGAACCCCTATTCACCGAAATGGAACAACTACAAACAAGCGTAGAAAAGCAAGAAGAAGACTTGCTGTGGATGAAACAGGCCGCCACCAGGGTTGCCAGCCTGAAGCGACACAGCGGTAGTACCCCTGCCGTAACCGGCAAGACAGCCCTGATGAGCCTGATCGACCAGACATCCAGGAAATTCGAATTACGCAGTACCTTAAAGCGAATCAACCCGGTAGGGGAGAATGTCAGGGTGCAGTTTGAGTCCGCATCGTTTGATCAGTTACTTCGTTGGATTGAGGAGCTTTCCGTCAGCCACCATGTTGCTGTCGGCACGCTCACTATGGAACGGCAGCAGAGTGCGGGACGGGTTAATGCGACGATTGTTCTGGAGGCCGCAAAGTGACATCTGCGCCCCGATTAACTCTTCTTGGCGGGCTGGCCTATCTGTTTTTCCTCTTGCTAACAATACCCGCCTCGACGGTTTATGACTGGGTATCAGATGAGTTCGAGGGGAGTATGCCTGCATTGCAGCTCTATGACATCAAGGGCTCGATATGGGATGGTGAGGCAGCTCGTGCGGTCTTTCGAAAAAGGGAGATTGGTTCAGTCAAATGGCAACTGAACTGGCTGCCTCTACTCACAGGTTCGGCAGCGGGTGAAATCTCGATTCAGACCGAGTCGGGATTTTTGCAGGGCGGATTCAGTACACCATTGGGAGGAGGAAGCACCGAGTTTGAAGCGCTTAAAGGGCAACTGACGGCCAGCGAGATTCAAAGCCTCCTTCCATACTCTCATATCTCCATTGATGGGATGTTGGGGATAGATTTGCAGGGACTGAAGCTCAGTGCGGCAGGGCGTCCTGTCTCTGCCTTTGGACAGGTGCACCTTTATGAAGTGAACATTTTGTCACCCGCAGTGGTAAAGGTGGGTGATGTCGATGTGCAGTTTAATGAGGGTGATGATAACGGCCTGCAAGCGGAGGTTCGGGACAGGAAGAGTCCGCTTGATATTGAGGCAATGATGACGCTTTCTGAAAGTGGTCAGTATACCGTTTCAGGTACCATTTCAGCGAAGGACAGCAAGGATGAGTCGCTGACAGGCATGTTGTCGTTACTCGGGAAACCGGACAGGAATGGTGCACACCGTATTAACCTCAGAGGGAGTATCTAGTCAGGCGGTTATGGTGAACGTATCAGTTTGTCCTGAAGATCGCGCCATACGGTTCCATCGCTATTGATTGACTGGGCATATTGCTCACTGAGCCTGGCCCTCTGTTCATCTCCCATTTCCTGATACACCGCATTCAGCAGGTGCAGAACCTCACGGCTGCCAAGACGATCCAGGATCCATACTCGAACATAGAGTGCGCGCTGCAGCCGCTCCTCAGCCTTTTCCCATTGTTTCTGACCCATGTACAGACGAGCCGTCTCGGTCAGTGTGGCGGCAATTGCAGGACGGACGGCAGCAATACGGTACTCGTGCAACGATTCGTCCATTAGCTCCAGTGCCTTTTTGAAGTTGCCGTTGCGTTGTGCCAGCAGCGCCTTAAAGCGACTCAGGCGGGCATTGTGAAGGGGTGTGGTATCGCTGTTACGGGCCAGTGATGCCTCCAGACGACGCAACCACTGTTTGGCTTCATCGGGTGCCTGATCAATCCTTGAAAAGGCGATATCTGTACGCAGGATAATGGCGGTCAAATCCAGTAGGCTCGGTGAGCGCTCAGGCGTATCTTCGGCAGAAAATTCGGGGAGTAAAGGTGTCAACAGAGGCATAACCCGCTGTTCGTCATGTTCACGCCAGTAGACCTGTGCCCGCATCAATTAAATACGCTCGAGATAA
>JBEPXU010000161.1:0-5227 GCA_041641735.1 Ectothiorhodospiraceae bacterium | reverse complement strand
GATGGGCCCGCTCACCACTGCCCCCATAGTACTCGGCGAGCAGCACACCACCACTCAGCAACAACGGCGTGCAGGCGAAAAGATCGTACTGGATGGCCACGGCACGTGCCCAGGGGCCAAGTGATGCTTCCAGCACCGGCAGCCCCATATAGGTGGCATTGGGAAAAGCCGCTGCCAGAAGAAGCGCCCCAAGGGCGGCCGAGGCCGGTCGTTTGCGCCGAAACCAGAGCCAGGCCATACCTGCTCCTGCGCCTACACCCAACATTGCCAGCAGCGCAATCTTGAATGAGTCGAGCGATAGGTTGGTACGCCACAGCACGGCTAACACCAGTGCCGGGAGCAGGAGCACATAAACCAGTGTCGTTAAGCTGTTACGCAGGACATCCGCATTCAGCCCCTGCGGAGTAAAATGGCGCCAAAACACCCCACACAGGATCAGGAGTGCCGTCTGGCCGATAACCTCATACATGCATGACGTCCGCTATTGTCCGATGTGCACAAGCAGGCGACGGCGATGACTCATGGCCCGATGCTCCCACAGATAGATCCCCTGCCAGGTACCCAATGCAAGGCGCCCATTGATAACCGGAATTCCCAGTGACGTTGCCGTTAACACATTTTTGATATGCGATGGCATGTCATCCGGTCCCTCCTGGGTATGGGTGTAGAGTGGGTCATTTTCAGCCACCAGGCGATTGAGCCAGTTCTCCAGGTCATGCCGCGCGGAAGGGTCGGCATTTTCCTGGATAATCAGGCTGGCGGAGGTGTGCTGAACAAAAACGGTACAAAGTCCCTCATCCAGTTCCGCCTCACTGACAACATCCGCAATGTCACGGGTCACCTCATGCAAGCCCTGACGGCGGGTCGTTATACTTAACTCTCTAATCACCACTATACTCCATCAACCAAAATGGTATATTCCAACTCCGCTTTATCCTACCATTTTCCGTGCCAACCCGACTCTCATATAAGCCCGAATCAACCGTATTACAAACTTTCCCAGCTTTTCTCCGGACATTTTCAATACGCACTGTTACGGCTTCGGCAATAAATGCAAAAAAAGCCGACAAAAGCCGAAAAAAGCGCTTTTTTTCGTCGTTTATTACTTGTATTTTGTGCGAACGCATTGGAAAATCTGCGCAGTATCCAGCCATTTTTGGATCGACGCCCGACGTCTACTTTGAGGAGAGAACACGATGGTTGCCAAGAAAAAAGCCACCGCTAAAAAAGCCGCTGCCAAAAAGGCACCGGCAAAGAAAGCCACTACCAAAAAGGCTGCAGTCAAAAAGACCGCAGTCAAAAAAGCTGCCCCCAAAAAAATTACCGCTATCAAGGAGCCGATGACCAAATCCGCTCTGTTCGCCACCATCGCCGAGCGCACCGACCTGTCCAAGAAGGATGTAGCAGCGGTATTTGGCGAGTTGGAGAACATTATTGACGGTCACGTCCGCAAGCGCGCTGCCGGCACCTTCACCCTGCCTGGCCTAATGAAGATCACCACCGTAAAGAAGCCTGCTCGAAAGGCACGCAAGGGTATCAACCCCTTCACCGGCGAGGAAACCATGTTCAAGGCCAAGCCGGCCCAAACCGTGGTCAAGGTTCGCCCGCTGAAGAAACTCAAGGACTTCGTCAACAACTAAAGTCCGGTTTCTGAGCGCACGAAAGAAGGGGGCTTTATGCCCCCTTTTTCGTTATCTTCCTGCCTCGCTTCCCCACACAACCGACCACAGTTCCGATAACTGAGTGATCTCCCAACGGGCCGCCGCCCGTCTCGATGCAAGCCGCTCCTCATCATAGTGACCGATATGTCGGGTGATCAGAACATTGTCGATCCCCAAGTGTCTTGCCCCCTCATGTTCCCGACTCCCTCCGTCTCCGACAAACAAGCACTCTTCGACCCCCACGCCGAGCGTTGACATCGCGTGATGGTAAAAGGCCGCATCCGGTTTTGCACAACCGCACTCGCAACTGAAGAATGCCTCATCAAACAAGGGGGCCAGAGGCGAGCGGGGCCATGCCTGGATCTCACCTGTCGAGGCATTGGAGAGCAGGCCCAGGCGCAGGCCCGCAGCACGCAAATGCGTTAATGCCTCCAGCACCTCCGACTCCACATGCAGCAGTGCATGTTCAAAGCGTTGCAGACGCTCCTCTGCCGCCTCACTGATCAGCCCCTCGGGTACTGAAGGGTCTATACTGTGAGCAAGGGAACGGATAACCGCAACATGATCGGTCGGACGACAAATATCGTGCGCCGCTCCGAAACAGGCCTGATTCCACTCATCACGGTCGACACCGAGAATGTCCGCAGTATAGCGTCCGCAGGACTCCGGAACGCTACCCACATCCACCAGAGTATGGAATAGATCGAATAAAATTACTTTATAAGTGGTTTCTTTCATTGATTTGGTTAATGGAGAGGAAAAAATATTCAGCGCCAGATTCATTGCAATGCGTTCTGTCATGAATTATTCATAAAACTCAGGCGCACAAAAACGATGGAGGAGTGCCGTAACATGTCAGATAAATATACTTCATTGCCCTACAAGAACCTCAACAGTGGTGTTACCTATCAGCGCCCACCGCAGCGTCTGCCGGAGAAGGTTACCGCAGACAGCCCGGCCACCGATGTCATGACCGACTTTTCCAAGGTGGCTGCCATCACCATGGGGCCCTGCGCCACTCTGGATGCCGCCGAGCAGCGTATGATTGCCAGTGGCGTTCGTCTGCTGCTGGTCACCGACCAGTCCAACGCAATCCTCGGCATCATCACCTCAACCGACCTCCAGGGTGACCGCCCGGTCAAATACCTTCAGGAAGTAGGGGGTAAGCGTGAGGATATCTTCCTGCGCGATATTATGACACCCGCCGACAGAATCGAGGTGCTGTATATGGTGGACGTGGAAACCGCCCATGTTGGCAATATCGTCGAAACCATGAAGCGGGTAGGACGCCAACACGCCCTGGTTATCGACCTGGACGAAAACAAGCAACAGATTGTACGCGGCCTATTCTCCACCAAACAGATCAGCAAGCAGTTGGGGATCAATATCGACCCCACAGAGGTTGCCAAGACCTTCGCTGAACTGGAGGCGGCCCTGATCGCGTAAAACCCTGGCTCTCAGCCATAAAAAAACCGGTATCGATTACGATACCGGTTTTTTTGTTTGCGTCATAAGTCTAAAACAGCACCTTGAAACCGCCGATTGCCCCTTCGTCCAGCTCGACATTATCAGGGCCGTTTTCAATATCGACCTCGATATTGCGGTAACCAACGTAGATAAAGGCCTGCGGCAATACCTGGTAATCAATTTGAACGCTGCTCTCGACATAACGATCGGCATCTCCAAAGGAGGTGATGCTCGGTGCATAGAAAATTGAACCGCCGATACCGAGTCGGTGAACCGGAGAAAACCGCAACTTACCGCCGAAGGCGAGCGCGCCAAGGTCAACGTTCTCCGGAGAGGTATAGATGAAACGACCGCCAAGGCTGATATCAAAGGTGCCGGTCTCACTCCAGTTTTCGCCACTTACCAGCAGACCGGCATGGTAAAGGGTATCGTCAAGTTGCTTTTTGTCCTCATTGTGGAGGATGCCAAAATCGGCGTTTAGTCCACCGCTGGAAAGATTTGCAGCGTAGGTTAACCGAACAGCCTTATCACGCAGATTCACATCGATGCTATCCGCAACAGCAGTAGTGGATGCGGCACACAGTAGTAGAAATAATCCCGCAACACGTAGTTTCATTACTCATCCCCTCGGCTATGATATTGAGAATATTCGCTAATTTCTGCCAACATAATATCTTGTATTAAAGTTGATTACACCCGCCAGGCAACCGGTCACATTCCGTATCATTCATCGATACGGCGTAATCAGCCAGGAAAAGGAAATATTCGCGCAGGCCGATACGGAGAGGCTTTACTCAAGCACTTACCGCATTCCCGGCATTTTATGCTCGCGGCTAATCCATAGTGCTCCCCTAAACGGCGACCGGAGCGATTGCCGGGAAATATCGCTTGCTGACCGCACTTATCGGCGTGGCTGCAGGTGCCTGGCTGGCACGCAAAGCCGACCCGACTCGCTCTCTGAGAAAGGTCCTCGCACAGCGTATAGAGGGTTGTACTGTACGCCAGGAAGCGCTATATACTGACAGCGAGAGGGGTTTTATGAACTTTTTATATGTTAGGAGTAACGAGATGAAGAAAGTGATTTCCATTGCCCTGATGTGCACACTGCCCATCGGCATTGCCAGCGCCGCCCAGGACGACCTCAAACAGCGTGCAGCGGAAAGCAAGGCGGTCACCAAGCAGTTCATGGGTAAACTCAAGGGTGAACTGGTCAGTGCCATGAAATCCGGCGGACCGGTGAAGGCCATTGAGGTCTGCAACACCGTTGCGCCGGCTATTGCCAAGGCCCAGTCCGACAAACACGGTTGGGAGGTAGGCCGGACCAGTCTCAAGACCCGCAATCCCAACAACGCCCCGGACGAGTGGGAGAAGGCGGTACTGATGAAATTCGAGGAGCGTGCCGCCGCCGGCGAGAAACCGGCAAAAATGAGCCACTTCGAGGTGGTCGAACAGGACGGCAAAAAGGTTTTCCGCTTCATGAAGGCCATCGGTATGCCGCCGCTGAACAAGGCCCCCTGCCTCAAGTGCCACGGCGAGAATATCGAACCGGCAGTTGCCGCCAAACTCGATGAGCTTTACCCCAACGACCAGGCCCGCGGTTACAAGCCTGGCATGATTCGCGGAGCCTTCACCATCACACAACCGATGGAGTAATCCCCGCACACGATAAAGGGGTCGACAAGGCCCCTTTTTTCTTCGACTCCTCCCTGCTGCCGTGCTACTCCAGCACCAACCGCCTCAAATACCGCAGACTGCGCCCGCCCCACTGGTATGAAAACAGGCCAAACAGGATGGTCCCTGTTCCAACCCAGACCTGCGGTGTGATGACCTCACCATTGAGCCCCTGACCGATAAACAGAGCCATTACCGGTGTGATCAGGGTGATTAGACTCAAGACACTTGCCGACACCCGCTTCATCACATAGAAATAGAGATTGAAGCCCAGCGCCGTCCCGAACAGGGCAAGGTAGAGAATCGCCCCCAGCGAACGCTCATCCAGCTGCTGCGGCAGGGTTCCGTCGAACACCCACCAGACGATTAGATAGAGCGGAACGGCAATCGTCAGGGCCCCGCTATTGATCGCCACCGGGTGTAACGTC
>JBEPXU010000160.1:0-5235 GCA_041641735.1 Ectothiorhodospiraceae bacterium | reverse complement strand
AACAGAGGGTTGGGGAGCCCTCATAGCGAAGTGGTCAACTGGTTGCCTTCGGTTTATCCTCGGCCTTCTTTACCCGAATCTTGTGCTCTCCCACCAGCTTGCCGTTGAGGTTCTTCATCGCCGCCTTGGCCTCGCCCGGCTTTGGCATCTCGACAAAACCGAAGCCCTTTGATGCACCCGTCTTGGCATCCATCACCAGGGTACAAGACTGTACCCGGCCGTAGCTTTCGAATAATTCCCGGAGCTCGTTCTCTGTGGTGGAGCGGTTGAGATCGCGTATAAGTAATTTCATGGGGGGCACCGTCATCCTGTCTTTGGTGGAGTATAGCCTGAACACCGTGGTCACAAACAGTTTATACTCCGTCATTCGACGGTTGTGGCTGCACAGGTGATGGTGATGATTGAGATTGGACATAGCGATACCCTGAGGGTGGTAAAGCTGCTGGAGTTTGGGGCCTATCTCGACGCCGGTGAACTGGGTGAGATACTACTCCCCCGCCGGTATATGACCTCCCACCTGTCCGTGGGCGACTCCGTAGCCGTATTCGTCTATCTCGACTCGGATAACGTACCCGTCGCGACGACACAGCAGGCAAAGGCTGAGCTGGGTGAATTCGCCTATCTGCGTGTCTCTGATATCACCGAGGTGGGTGCTTTTCTCGATTGGGGCCTGGACAAGGACCTGTTTGTCCCGTTTGCCGAACAGCACCGGCCGATGGAGGCGGGGCGCTCGTACCTGGTTCACCTCTACCTCGATGCGAAGGGGCGCATAACGGCCTCATCGAAGATTGATAAATTCCTGAAGGATGAAGGCGGCAAGCTATTTCGCCCCCGCCAACAGGTCGAGCTTATCATCGCCAACACCACCGACCTCGGTTTCAAGGTGATCGTCAACCACACCCATTGGGGCGTGCTCTACAAGGATGATGTCTTCGAGCGCCTCAGCTTTGGCCAGAAAAAACGCGGCTATATCAAACGCGTCCGCCCTGATGGCCGTCTCGATGTCACCTTGCATGGCGGGAAGGAGAGCCGTGACCGCAATGTTGAAAAGGTGCTGACCTACCTGCAACGGCACAAGGGTTCTGCGCCCCTGCACGACAAATCATCGCCCACCGAGATTGAATCGGAGCTTGGCATGAGCAAGGCTGCGTTCAAGAAAGCCATCGGCAGCCTCTATAAACAGCGCCTGATTGTTATCGAGAAGAACGGTATTCGTCTGGCGAACTAGAATAGCCGGGGACGCCAGACCAGGGGTTTCCCTGCATCGAGTTATTTAATCGTAGTTGGCAGTCATTTATCTTGAGGGAGGCATCCTGTGTTCCCGCAGCGTACGCTCCAACCAACTCTGTCGAATAGCACTTGAATAGTGAATTCGCAGTTACGAATTGCTGTGCCTACTCCGACGAACTCCTGTTTTGGCGTACAAGTTGCTCAAACTCATCTAGAGGTGCAGGACGGCCAAACAGATAACCCTGATAGTGTGAACAGCCATAGCCTGAAAGGATATCGCGCTGATTAGTGGTTTCAACACCTTCCGCAATTACTTGCAAATCAAGGTTAGCTCCCAGATCGATGATCGCCTGTACGATGGCTCGGTCATCCGCATCGCTCTCGATATCACGGACAAAACCCTGATCAATCTTCAGCTGATCCAGCGGTAAGCGCTTAAGGTAGGCCAGCGAGGAATAACCTGTACCGAAATCATCAATAGAAAATCCGACGCCATGCTCTTTGAGGGCCTGCATAGTGGTAATTGCGTGTTCAACATCCACAAGCCGGAGGCTTTCCGTGATCTCAAGCTTCAGTCGCTCCGGTTTAGCCCCCGTCTTCTCCAAAGCGGACAGCACACGTTGCACGAAGTTTGGTTGGCGGAACTGTTGCGCACTGATATTCACCGCGAGGACAAGATCACGATAGAGTTTATTCTTCATCCAGGACGCCAGCTGGCGACAGGCAAGCTCCAGCACACGCTCACCAATTGGTACGATGATCCCACTGTCTTCTGCAATATCGATAAAGGTTGCGGGCATTTGCATGCTTTTTCCGGGAGGCTGCCATCGCAGCAGCGCTTCGGCACCAAAGGGTTTGCCATCGGCTGTGACCTGTGGCTGATAGTACAGAGATAGTTCGTCATTATTCAGCGCCTGGCGCAGACCGGAGGTAACCCTGGCGCGCTCGTCCACCACTTCCTGCATTTTCGGCTCGTAAAAGCGAATTGTATTACGCCCATCCTCCTTGGCCTTGTACATCGCCAGATCAGCTCGCTTGAACAATTCGTCAACACTTAGCTTCTCCTGGCTAAACAAAGTAATCCCTATACTGGTAGTAATCTGATACTCAACCTCCTTGAGATGAAACGGCGTACTCATCATATCCAGCAGTTTTTCTGCAACAGACTCAGCTGCATTAGCCGCAGCGACACGCTCCGCGGCAAGACGAAATCCTGTCTGGCTCGTAAAGAAAATGCGCGACCTTGAGCTGCGTGACGAAGACAGGGCCGTCCTCGACCGAGCCGATATCATGAATCTGTTTCGTGTGGATTTCCCTGAAGCCTATAGCCAGAAGGGCGTAGGATCAGCCTACGATGCCACGATCCCGGCCAAGTGGCCGATTCCGCTTGGCAGGGTCAAACTGTGGCACGCAGAAAGGGACCCGCTGGTCGGGAACATGACGCGCTACCTGGCAGGAAAATTACCCCATGCAGAACTGCGTACTCCTCCAGGCGAAGGGCATCTATGGATTCTGGACCACATGTCGGAGGTAATGGAGGCGCTGCTGGAGCCACAGCAGAAAGGCCATACCCCCTAGCGGGCCTTCAGAAAACCGAATCAGAGAACAATTAATTCTAACATTGTCGTTTGCGCCAAAATGGTTAGTACCTTTTTCCTGGCATACCAGGCTCCCATTCATTCCACTGACTTTCTTTTTTCCATATAAATGATATGGTTAACTTGCATGCTATTGATAGATAACAAGGGCCGTAGCCTCCTTTTATCATGGGTATACCGGCATGGGTATACCAGACAGCAATGTAAATCAGATAGAACAGTCCACGCACCACAATATAAAGAGAGCTCGGAGGGACTGGTATGAGCGAGCCGCTAGAAGACGACACCAGCACCTGGACTTATATGCCGTGGGTCCAGGAGTATGCCATGCAGAACAGGCGATTAACCAAAGAGCACCACAAACTGGTATTCCTGGCGAACCGCATTCAGCACCTGCTCAGCACCGGTCAGGACACCGTTTCACGCGAGGTACTGGTCGATGAATTCACGCCGGTGGCAAAACGCCATCTTCGTTACGAGATACTCGTGATGAACGCAATCGACTTCAAAAATATCGATACCGACAGCTATGTTCAGCATTGCCTGTCACATGCCAATCTCGAAGAGGGTATAGACGATATCTGCGCGCGGATATCCGATATCGATATGTCGGAGGTTGTCGACTTCATAAGGGATTGGCTCGATAACCACATCAAAAAGGAAGATGCCGCCTACAATGCGGAAATCGTGAAGTTGGGCATTAACGATGCGGGATAAACCAGAAAAAGGGCCCTCTTTCCGACATTATTTGTTCATTGATCCCGCTCAGCCCCACCCCCTAATTAGATGCCCAGCGCGCCTCTGGCACCGCCATTTCACACCATATACCCGCATGAATACCTATGTTATTGATTTAAAGATATTTTTCATGTACAATTTCGCGCCTCTATAGAGAGAGTCTCTAATTCCACGCTAAATTAAGTGCTCTGCTATCCATCTATACCCCTCATCCCATCCTTCCCAAGAGATGGAAAGGGTACAAAGAGGGTTGCCGTTTCGGAACACTTTTTTAGTACTGACCCCTTATCCAACCCCAAGGAGAAAAAGTGACCGCATCCGATACAGACGTACAACTCAAAGTTTGGAAAGACCTCGCGATCAGCAAGCAGATGCTGATGAACACTGCGGCAGCTGCCCTGAAACTGGACAAAGACTGCAGCCAGGAAGAGCTTAAAGAGGCGCTTGAGGCAACTATCAGTCGCGCAACCGAGGCCGAGGCCGAAGTGAAAAAGGCGAAAGAAGAGGCCGAACAGGCCGTCGCTGCCGTAGAAGAGAAGCTGGCGGAGAGCCAAAAAGCCCTGCAAGAGGTTGAGGCCAGCCTAGCCGAGGCAGAGGCCAAACAGCAAAAGCTCGAGCAGCAGCTAAGCAACGTGCGCGCTGATAATGAGCGCCAGCAGAAAACCCTCAAGGAGAGCCTGGCGGAGAAGGAACGCGCCATCAAGGCCATCACCACTACCCTGTCCGACAAGCCTGAAAACGTGGTGAAGAAGCTGAAAACGCTGAAGAAGCAGAAGATGGATGAAGCGGAGGCCCGCAAAAAGGCGGAGCAGGCCCTCTCTGCCTTGCGCAAGGAAAAGCAGCAACTGGAGCAGGAGTTGAAAGAGCTTCAGGCGGAACAGGAAAAGCCTGAGGAAGAGAAAGCGGCATAAGCTGCCGGGAAACCGGAGAAAAGGAAGCAATACCTTTTCTCCGGATTGTCCTCCGGTTAATTATCCCTAACAGGGACCCCTTTCAGGGGAAGCTATTCACTTGTAACGTCCGACAACATACCGCAGGCGCGTCGGACCACCGACCGCATCGCGCTCCACCCATGCCGCGTGCAGATTACCTTCGCTGTCCAGCGTAACCGATGGATGTACCTGTTCACCGGCACCGCCGGCACCGGGCAGGGCAAGATCCTCGCTCCATTCACCCCCTTCGTACCAGCTGTACATGATGTTGCTGTCGCCGTCACGTCCGTCGTCCCAGGCCGCCAGCAGCCGACCTTCACTGTCACCGGCAAGCGTGACATGCCACTGTTGTGCCACCCCCCCGAACTCATCCTGCACCCGGACGTTGTCGACAAACCCTTTTTCCGGTGTCCAGTGCGACGCATAGATATCGTAGCCTTCACGGAAGTCCCGCTTATCAGCCCAGGCGGCGACGATACCCGCATCGGCGTATGACGCCAGCGCTACCCTCGCGACCCCGTGGCCGCGGCCGTAGGGCATCTTTTGTGCATTCATTCTTTCAGGTCGCAGGCTGATGCGCTTCGGCTTGGTGAAGCGGCACGCCTCGCCGCTCTTGCTGCGACTGGCCATGATGATGGTGTGGCCGGGACGGCGGTCCTCCCAGGCCACGACTGTGCTCCCCCGCTGCACGGTCAGTGTTGGATAGAGCTGCGCATCCGCCGGCACGGCGGCATCTA
>JBEPXU010000159.1:0-5235 GCA_041641735.1 Ectothiorhodospiraceae bacterium | reverse complement strand
CTTTGGCCCCAGGGGATTTGCGCCTTGCCCTTGATCAGCCAGACCGTGGGATAGGCCGGTTCGCTTTCGGGGAAGTTGCCCTGTGCATCGGTGAAGTAGACCAGCACATCGGGCCTGCGGTTCTCCCGCTGCACCCAGTTAAATACCGGGCGAAAATCGGTACTTCCGCCACCCTTGAACTCTTGCGGCAGGTCGAACTCTTCCCACGGCTCATAGGTCCAGCCATCACCGATCAGAGCCGAGTCACAGGCCAGCAGGGTCACGCGAGCGCGTATCTGCCCCTTCAGGGCGTTCACCTCGGAGACGAACTCAGTCATCTCCTTGTCGCTCACCGAGCCGCTGGTGTCCAGCGCCACCACCACATCGAGCTCGTGGCTCTTGAGGCTGGGCATAATAAAGTCGCCCTCACGGCGCGAGGGGCGTGAATAGTTGTAGTCGTCGCGGGCAGTGGCGTTGAGATAGCGCGCCAGCAACATGCGCCACGGCAGCTGCGGCTGCAGCAGGTGATCGATAATGCGTCGCAGCGGTCCGGAGAGCTTGCCCGCCTGCATCGCCTGCTGGGCGGCGCCGGCCATGCGCTGCTGCCACTGTACCGAGAGATTATCCATCTCCTCTTTGGACAACGGTGGCGGCTGTTTGGCGCCCTGCCCGCTGCCGTCACCGTCCTTTGGCTGCTCCTGTTCCTGCTCGCCCTCACCCGGTTCCTGCTTGGTCTCCTGCGGCTTCTCGGCATCACCACGGCCGCCCTTGTTGTCGGGACTCTTTTTTTGTTGCTGATCGCCGCCCTCGGAACCCTTCTCCGTGCTGTCGTGCTGACCGCCGGCGCCCTGGCGTCCGCCACCGCTCTGGTTATCCTCGTCGTAGACGTGATCGTCGTGCGGGGTGAGGTTCTCGTGCTCGTCGAGGCAGGGGTAGATCTCCTCGGCGGTCATCTCCTCGAACTGCGGCAGGTAGATGGCATCGGGGCAGGGTTTGAGGCCGTCGGCAATCAGCAACGGATTGATCGCCAGGTCGCAGGCGAGGTCCCAGCGGTGCTTGTCACGATGCGAACGGCGGGCAAAGTGCGACAGCGCACAGTGCAGCGCCTCGTGGGCCAGCACGAACTGCGTCTGATCCACCGACAGCCCGTCGATATAGTCGGCGCTGTAATAGAAGGCACGCGCATCGGTGGCCACGGTCTTGCACCACTCCGAATCCGCTTCCACCATCGGCAAGCGCAGCACCAGCGCCCCAAGGAACGGCTTGTCCAGGATCAGCTTGGTGCGCGCGGCACTCAGTTTCGTTTCGCAGTCTGACATAAAACCAAGATCACAACGCAAAGGCGAGAAGACGCAAAGACATCAATTCCCTTTGCGTTCTATACACCATTGCGTCTTTGCGTTTAACACTTTTCATTAGTACAGCATTACCTCGGCGACGGCCTGGGCCCACGGCGAGAATTCGGGTACGGCGAAGATGTCCTGGCCGATGGCACGGTGCAGGTCGGAGACCATCATGACGCCCATCTCCCTCTCGCGGAAGCGGCCGGCGAAATCGAGGATCGCGCCGTAGACTTCGTTGGCATTCTGCGGGTCCTCGTTCTTGGCACGCAGGGCGCGGCCGACCAGCGCGGAGGCGACGGCATACTGCAGATCGATCTCCTTGGGCAGTGGTACCTGCTCGCGGCGCAAAATCGCATCCAGATCCGGTAGATTGTCGAGGTTGTCGACGAAGGCGCCCAGTTCGATACCGGCGGCGGGGCCGACACATGCCTGCAGCGTGTTAACCAGCAGGTTGCCGCTGTCTGCAAACTTCTGCAGCGCACGGTGGGCAAACTCCCAGGAACGCGGCGAGGGGAAGGCAACCGGGTTGTGGGCCGGGTCGAAATCGAACAGCAGCTCGGGGCGAAAACGCAGGAAAGCGATCACCCGCTCGTCGATGCCGTTGGCGTAGGCCCAGCTCACCCAGTCATCCAGATGCGTATCTACATCGAAGTGGGCGAAACGGTTGGCCAGCGGCGCCGGCATGGTATAGGTCACGCCGCGGTCGCCCTGGCGGTTACCGGCGGCGATAATCGCCCAGCCATCAGGAACCTTATATTCGCCCAGGCGGCGATCGAGGATCAGCTGATAGGCAGCGGCGGAGACGCTCGGTGGCGCCGAGGTCACCTCATCAAGAAAGAGAATGCCCTCTGCCGCATGGCGATCGGCATCGGGCAGCATCGCCGGCACCGCCCACTCCACATGCTCACCGCTACGAAACGGAATGCCGCGCAGGTCGGAGGGCTCCATCTGTGACAGGCGGATATCGATCACCGGAACGCCATGGCGCTCCCCTACCTGCTGTACCATCTGGGATTTACCCACACCGGGCGGGCCCCACAACATAACGGGGGTATGATGACCCTCTCGGGTACTGAGAAACTCACGTTCAAGAACATTCGCTATCTGCGCAGGACGCATGCACGCTCACCTTTTCTCTTTTAATCACTGATAATTCATGCCACCACTTGGGGCCAGGCCTGGTGCCATACTGCCCCGGGGCAAACGAATAGTTTACCAGAATTGTCGGGTTTTAGACAAAACGACGTTTTCCACGGCGTCCTGTCAGTTTCTACTTAACGAAGTGGGGTCAATTGCCCGGTTTCCAAATAGTGCAGATAGTCCTGAAGGATTTGGGCGTGATCAAAAGCAAGGGATTGGGGGGGATTTTGCGGGTCAATCAGTTGCAGTGCGCGAGCATCATCGCGGGCCTCGGGCTCACCCTCACCGGAAGCGATATAGACGGCACTGACCGTATGACCGCGGGGGTCACGATTGGGATTGGAGTAACAGCCCAGCAGGGTCTTGAGCGTAACGTGCATGGAGGTCTCCTCCAGCGCTTCACGCACAGCGGCCTGCTCCAGGCTTTCGCCGATATCGACAAACCCGCCCGGCAAGGCAAAGCCGTGGGGCGGATTCAGTCGTTCGATCAGAATAATACGGCCCGGCGCCGAGACCGGCTCAATAATGATATCGGCAGCCAGCAGTGGCGTTTCGGGCCGGGGCATATTTAGCCCTCCTGACCGCCTGCCTGAGCCTGCTGCTCTTCCACCTGCTTGCGTACGTCATCCATGTCCAGCTCACGGGCCTTTTCAATCAGTTGCTCGAACTGACCACCCATCAGGGCGCCTGCCTGGTTATAGATCACAATCTGGTCGCGCAGAATCATCAGCGTCGGAATGGAGCGGATCTGGAAGTGACCGGCCAGCTCCTGCTCTTCCTCGGTATTCACCTTGGCAAAGACGATATCGGAGTGCTTCTCAGAGATCTCCTC
Organism: Ectothiorhodospiraceae bacterium; assembly: GCA_041641735.1. Classification (GTDB taxonomy): domain Bacteria; phylum Pseudomonadota; class Gammaproteobacteria; order Thiohalomonadales; family Thiohalomonadaceae; genus JAPHTQ01. The sequence goes on along the minus strand of JBEPXU010000159.1, from coordinate 1,941 downwards.
GTAGACCGGGCCGAAGGACTGGCACGGACCGCACCAGGGCGCCCAGAAATCAACGATCACAAAATCGTTCTTGCCCGCTATCTCGTCGAAATTGTCTTTGGTCAGCTCTACGGTAGCCATGATCACTCTCCTGAATTTGCACTTGCTCGCCTTCAGACGGCTGAAAAAATAAAGCAGGCCAAGGCCTGCAGCGATATATTAGCTTCTAATGATACACAGATAGGGGGGGAATTGCCCGATTTCAACCGTCATGGGCGCCATTTCAGCTGTATTTGTTGATAAATCGGATAATCTTGCGCCGCCCCTTCTTGTCAGGTCGCTTGGCCGGGCGCGGCATAGCGGCGGCCTGCAGCCGGCGCTGCTCGCGCAGTTCCTCGCGCCGCTGGATGCTCCCCTCGCTCTCCTGGTAAAGCTGCTGTGCCACGCTGGCAGGACCGCGCTTGCCGGAGAGCGCCAAAACGGTGATCCGGAACTCCTCAGTCCCCTTGCGGATGACAAGCTCATCGCCCTCCTGCACAGGACGGGCGGGTTTTGGCCGGAGGCCGTTAAGCTGGACATGCCCCCCGTTGATCGCCTCCGTGGCAAGGGCTCGGGTTTTGAAAAAACGCGCCGCCCACAGCCACTTGTCGAGCCTGACCTTGTCAGAAGCCTTATCCACCATCCCTACTCTTCCTCTCCCTCGAGTCGAGCGCGCAACTCCTCCATCATCTCCCGGTAGTAGTCGATGGGAATCAAGGCGTGCTCAGTGGTATCGCAGGAGGGGCAGTGCTGAATCAACATCACACCGATAGCCTCGCTATCCTCGTAATCCTCACCCTCGATATGACGATACTCGATCATCCCCTCGAAGTGGCAATCAAAACAGTGCCCCCAGGCCTTAAACTTCATCGTACTCTCTCGTTGAAACCTTTTTTTAGACTGCCGGAAAACGGCTCGGGTGCCAACCGCAGATCGATAACCGGCGCTAATCCGGTTACGAGCCGTCAGCGAACGGGGAAGAGGAGAACTCAGGCGGCAACCGGGCTGGGGTTGACCGGATTGGTGGGATCGTCACCCTCAAGGCCAAGGTGTTTCGTAATGTAGTCGCCCAGCCGAATACCCTGGTGATTCAACCCATCCAGGCCGAAAAGGACGTTGAACTCGATAAGGTAGCAATGCCCCTGTACCACCGCCACATCGAAACCAGCGTGATCGATACCCAGTGAAGTGGCCACATGCCTCACCAGTTCCAGGGCCGCCGGTGGTATCGCATCGAAGTTCAGTACCCCACCCTGGGCTACGTTGTTGTGGAAGCCATCGGTCTGCTCGCGCCAATAGGCGCTCACCACCTCGTTACCCACCCACACGACGCGCAGATCCCGCTGGATAGGCAGGTACTCCTGCACATAGAGAATGTCATTCTGGGCCGCATAGTCGAGAAAATCCCGACGCGACTCGATGAGATAGACCCCATTCCCCATGGAGCTGCGCACCACCTTGGCGACAAAGGGAAAATCGAAATACTCCAGCACCTGCTCGATAGAGGACTCGGTGGAGGGCAGAATCTCGGTCCAGGGCACATTCTGTGGCGCCACCGTCATAAAGGCACGGGTCTGCTCGATCTTGTCATGACCGAGATGATAGGTGGCAGGACTGGGGAAGATACGTCGCTTGAGACCGTAGATCAGGCTATTCACCTGCCAGTACTCAGGAAAGAGCACCCACTCCGCTTCGCGGACGTGATCGAGCGACTGGAGATAGTTCTCCGGCTTAATGTAATGAGCACCCTGTATATCCAGGCTGCGCAGGGCATTGAAGGTAATAAGCCGCATTGCTTGTGTACGACAACATCCCGAATTGGGGTGGCGAAAATTTAACCCCAAACGGCCAAGCCGTCAATAGCAATATTTTCTGCCTTATCAGTCATTTACGGATACAGAGACATGCAGGACTGGCTCAAGA
>JBEPXU010000158.1:0-5241 GCA_041641735.1 Ectothiorhodospiraceae bacterium | reverse complement strand
ATGCTGGAGGTGCTCTATGCCAGCGGTTTGCGTGTCTCGGAACTGGTTTCACTGTTGGTGCCCCAGGTCAATCTGCAGCAGGGGTTGGTCAAGGTCGTTGGCAAAGGGAATAAGGAGCGACTCGTACCACTGGGGGAAGAGGCGCTTAATTGGCTGGAACGCTATTTTCGTGAGGCACGAGGGCAGCTGTTAGGTGCCCTGCAAAGTGATGTCTTGTTTCCCAGTCGTCGAGGGACGGCGATGAGCCGACAGGCGTTCTGGCAGTTGATTAAACGTTATGCACTGAAGGCGGATATCGATAAGCCGCTTTCTCCCCATACCCTGCGTCACGCCTTTGCCACGCACCTGCTTAATCATGGTGCGGACCTACGCGTAGTGCAGTTACTGTTGGGGCATAGCAGCTTGTCGACCACCCAGATCTATACCCATGTGGCCCGTGAGCGGTTGAAAAGTCTTCACGCGGCTCATCATCCCCGCGGTTAGGGACAGGGGGAAAGGCTTTATGTTGAATAGGAAGAAAGTTGATGTAGCCGATCTGGAATTGGGAATGTATGTGTCCGACCTGGATCGCCCCTGGCTTGAAACCACCCTCCTTTTCCAGGGATTTCCCATTCTCAGCGAAGCGGAGTTGGAAGAGTTGCGACGCTGTTGCAACTATGTCTATGTGGATGAAGAGCAGAGTGTTCCCCTCAAGCCAGAGCATTTTGAGGAGGCCCCGCATGGCAGACCGGTGCGGCGCTTCCCAACCCGTCAGCTAAATCTGGCTACAGTGGCGGGCGATAAGCCCATGCGGCCTACTGTGAAGTTCGAGCACGAACTACCGCGTGCCCGCGAGGTGTATCATCAGGCGAGGGATTACATTAATTCGATATTCCACGAGATCCGTATCGCGCGCACTATTCCCATTGAGCAGGCACGACTGCTGGCCGAGCACATGCTGGAGAGCATCGCAAACAACGAAAATGCCATGGTCTGGCTGACGCTGTTAAAGAAAAAGGATGAGTATACGACCTATCACAGTATCAATGTCTGTGTGCTCTCCATGCTGTTCGGCCGGCAGCTCGGGCTCACAGAGGGGGAGTTGAGACTCCTAGGCTTCGGCGCCCTGTTGCATGATATAGGCAAGATGCGGGTCCCGCTGGAGGTACTGAACAAGACCTCGCGTCTTGAACCCACTGAAATCGAATTGATGCGACAGCACCCGACGCTGGGGCATACCATGCTTGCCGAGGCGGAAGGAATACCCGAGCAGGTCAAGGAGATCGTCTATTCCCATCATGAGCGGGTGGACGGCAGCGGTTATCCACAGGGGCTGAAGGAGGAGCAACTGGGTTTGCTGCCGATGATCGTCTCGATTGTCGATGTCTATGATGCGATGACCAGTGATCGCGCCTATCACCAGCGCATCTCACCTCATGAGGCGCTGAACGTGATGTATGGCTGGGCGGCTACGCACTTCCCCGAGAAGCTGATGGCTGCCTTTATCCGCTGCCTGGGCATCTATCCGGTTGGCAGTATTGTCGAGTTGAGCAGCGGTGAGGTGGGTGTCGTTCTGACGGTCAATCGTGAGCATCACCTCATGCCCTCACTGCTTCTGGTGCTAAACCGGGACAAGCAGCCTTATGACATTCCCAAAATGCTCAATCTGGAACTTCAGCGCCAGGGAGGCGTCAATATATCAATTACAAGGATTTTACCTTCAGGAGCCTATGGCCTGGATGTTCGCAAGTTGGTCGACGAATGTCGCTTAGCGGGTGTAGAAAGGGGATAAAGGCCTTGTTCCCAGGCACTTTTGCTATGAACATCGAGGTTTTATGCTGAACTCATCGGTATAATGAGTTCCACTTTCAGTACTGCTTCTTTTATATACATAAGGTCTGTGCGGGTATATTGAGGGGCAAGACAATATTTATTCGGGGTTTTGAAATGCAAGTTAAAAAACTGTTTGGGCTGTTTCTTCTTACCATGATGATTGGGATGCCGCTGCAGGCGGAAGAGATGGAGCTGCCTGCGGCAGTAAAGAGCCGTTTAACAAAGATATTCGGTACCCAGCCTGATAGTGTCAGGAAGAGTCCTGCCGAGGGTATGCTGGAGGTGACCTTTGGTATGGAGCTCTTTTATGTAACCAATGACGGGCGCTATCTGGTCAAAGGGGAAATGTTTGATCTGGATGATCGGACCAACCTCACCCAGAAGCGGCTCTCCAAGGCGAGACTCAAGCTGATGGATCAGGTCGATAAATCAGACATGATTACCTATAAGGCCAAAGGCAAGGAGAAGCACGTGATCTCGGTCTTTACGGATATTGACTGCACCTATTGCCAGAAGCTGCACAAAGGAATGGACGAGATGAATGACCTGGGTATTACTGTTCGCTATCTCGCCTATCCGCGCAGCGGCATTAACGCCCCTTCCTACTTCAAGGCTGTCAGTGTCTGGTGCTCTGAGGACCGTAACAAGGCCATGGATGAGGCGAAACTGCAGGGCAAGGTGAGCGGTGCGCGCTGTGACGAATCGCCGGTCAAGGATCAGTTTATGCTGGGTAAAAAGGTGGGTGTCAGTGGTACTCCGTCAATGATTTTGAGCGACGGTAGTATGATGCCGGGCTATGTGCCGCCTAAGCGTCTGGCAGCGATCTTGGACAAGAAAGGTCTCTGATTAAAGGCAATCAGCGATGTCACTATAACGGCGGGAGAGCAGCAATGCCTCCCGCCGTTCTGTTTTTTATTTAGTGCAATACCGCAAACATCTGCCGGCGATAACGGGCAACGCGTTCATCCTCAGGACCGAGTTGATCGAATACCATCAGCATGCCCTTACGTGCCGCATCGTCACCGTATTGACGGTCACGTTTTAACAGTTCAAGAAAGGTCTCCAGTGCCGCCTCGTAATCGCCAGCGGTGGTCTGTTGAAGCGCCAGTTGATAGCGGGCTTCGCTGTCCGTCGGGTCACGCTCGAGACGTTGGTGAAGCTCGTCACTGGTTGGGGCATCCATGGCGGCGAGTTTCAGTTTCAGGCTCGACTGTATCGCCTGAATCGAGGCCTCCTGTTGCAGGTTGGCGGGCAGGGACTGTAACAGGCTATCCGCCTCTTGCAGTTGCTCCATGGCAATAAGCATTTCGAGTTCCGTCTCCAGCAGCTGCTGGTTTGACGGCTCGATGGCCCGCAGATCACGTAGCTGCTCCAGTGCTTGCTCCTGCTCGCCGTTAGCGAACAGCTCCATAATCGCAGGGAGTCGTCTATCCGACTCTTTTTCGATATGTTGATCGATAAATTGTCGAAGCTGTGACTCCGGCAGGGCACCGGCAAATTCATCCACAACCTGGCCCTTCCGGATGAGCTTGACCGTGGGCACGCTGCGTACGGTAAACTGGGTCGCCAGTTCCTGCTGCTCGTCGATGTTCACCTTGGCTAGTAGAAACTGTCCATTGTATTCCTCGGCAAGCTTGCTGAGCATCGGCATTAGTGTCTGGCATGGACCACACCACGGTGCCCAGAAGTCTACCAATACCGGAACGTGGGCAGAGTTGTTGAGGACATACTGCTCAAAGTTTTCTACATTGACATCAAAGGCATAACTTTCGTTGTTCATCGGTTGTCATCCACTTGCTTATCTATACGTCTGACAGGTTCTTGGTTGGGTCTTCAATCTCCATTTCGTGCAACAGTGCAGGCCGGGTGAACAGCAGGAAGCTGCGGAGCTTCCTTTCCGGCCAAAGCTGACGCACGCCGGAGGCATAATAGGCCATTTGCTGTCGATAGCCGGCTGCAAGCGCAGAGCTGTTCTCAGTGTTTGCATGGCGGTGGGTTTTATAATCCACCAGCCACACCTCATCCTTCTTTACTTGCAGTCGATCGATGACGCCATGAACGGTCTGCCCGTTGTGCTTATAGATTATGGGGACTTCGTTAAGGGATTCCACCCCATCGCGGGAGGCGAAGATGTCGCTGAGTGCGGCCTGTTCCAGCAACTGCTGGCACTCATCAAACCACTGGAAGAGCTGGCGGTCATTTGCCTCAAAACCGAATTCAGCAGCAACACGTGTCACCACATCCGGCCAGTTCGAGCGCGGGTGTTCCGTTAACACCTGTAGCAGGCGGTGAATGACGATACCTCGCTGCCGACCCTCCTCATCGCCGCTCCCGCTCGTCGCGTGGGGTTCAGAGGCCTGATAGCTGGGCGCGATTTCGTAACGGCTGGAACGGTTCGTAAAGGGCTGCATCAGCGCCGGATCAAGCGTCACCGCCTCTTCAACATCTTCAGTGATCGGTGCTGCCTGTTGGTTCTGGGGGGGCGAACCGCCAGTGAGACAGCAGATCTGTCCCGGGTCGATCTCACCGCTGGGGTCCAGAGCATCGCGGATGGCACCATACCATCCACATTCATCCCCTTTTTGCGCCTTGACGCCGCTGATGTACAGCAGTTGCCGTGCCCTGGTCATTGCCACGTAGAGCAGGTTGGCCGACTCTCGCTCCTGTTCCTGTTTTTCCCGTTCCAGTTGCTGACATAGCATCGCCGGTTGCTGCTGCTGTTTGCCTACCAGGATAAAGCTGGTGGGCCGGGGGGCCTCGGGAGGCCAGTCAATCAGCGTGCGATAGGCCTTGTCGTTACCTGACCCCAGTGCCGTGTCGGCCAGAAATACCACGGGCGCTTCCAGACCCTTGGAGGCATGAATGGTGAGCAGGCGAACCCGACTGTCGCCTCCGGATACCGGTGCCTCGTCGGGCGCTTCTTCACTGCTCTCTCTCATCCCCTCCAGGCGCGACAGGAAATGCCCGAGACTGGGATAGCGGCCGCTATCAATCTCCAGTGCCAGTTCCAGAAAGCGGGTCAGGTTGGCGATAGCACTGTTGCCAAGGTGTGGGGGGAAGGCGGCCTGGTAGCGCTCCAGCACGTTTCCTTCATTGAAAATACGGTCAACCAGATCATGAATCGGGATGTGCCCGGCCAGTTCTCGCCAGTGCTGTAAGGTTACCGCAGCGATTTTGAGTGCTTCGTGTTCGGATAGCTCCTCGGCAACATCTAGTAGCCTTTGATACCACCCCCCTTTTCCCCAGCCGGCCAGTTGCATCAGGTCCTCGTCACTGCAGTCAAAGAGAGGGCTGCGCAGGACCATGGCCAGGGACAGATTGTTATAGGGGGTGTGGAGGACCTCCAGCAGGGCGACCATGTCACGGACCTCAAGGCTGTGGAGCAGGGTTCCGCGTTCCGCACCGATGTAGGGGATCCCCGCATCACGA
>JBEPXU010000157.1:0-5250 GCA_041641735.1 Ectothiorhodospiraceae bacterium | reverse complement strand
GGTGGAAAATGTAGATAAGGAGACGCGTCAACTGCTCGGATTGGATGAGAACGAAACCTTCTACCGCGGCCAAGGCTGCACCAGTTGCAACAACACCGGCTATCATGGCCGTTACGCTGTCTGTGAGCTGCTTGTGATCAGTCCACACCTTGCAAAGATAATCAACAAAGGTGCCAGCAGCCAGGAGCTCAAGCAGCAGGCACACACAGAGGGCATGAAGAGCCTGACACAGAATGCCATTGCCCTAGCCCGAAAAAGGATGACCTCTATTGAGGAAGTCCTGTCCGTTCGCCTGGACTAAGTGATTGCCAGTTAGCCCATCCACAGGAGCGCCTAATCATTGAGAAAGGGTGATATTCATTAACCTCATCCTTCAACATTTTCTTGATAACGTATCGTCACAAAATCAATAAAAGTGCAAATGCCAACAGCACCATGCTCATGAATAAGCTGGCGACCAGCCAACGGCTTATAGCCGCTTCTATATCCAGTAGCGGAGAAGCCACTGCCCTCAAATTTTCAAACAGATGCCGCAACAACATTATGACTTGCCGATATACATACCCAATACGAACAACCAGTTCTCGCCAGAGTCTTTGCATCGCTCGAAACAAGAATTGATAGAGAATCAGAATATCCCCCGCAGGGAGGGGCCGTAAGGTGACAGACGCAGCCTGTAAAACATGCATAAGTCCCGCGACAGCGGCACCGGCAAGGAGCGGCCACCAAAAAGACCATACCATCACCACCGGGTAGGAGAAATTCAGCCATAGGCGACCGATCTCAGCCGCCAGAAGCGAACAGACGATCAGCGCAACCCAGGAAAGCAATAACACTGCACTTGCTCTCGCATGTGACGACTCCACTCTGGAGATTATCCAAAGGAAGCGCAGCATCAGCGCAGTCGTTGCCGCAGTCGATACTGTAATCCAGCTAACCACTCCTCCCGCCGCATCCACCGGCCATGTGGTTAACAAGCCTTTAAGTTCGGCTTTGGCCAACGCCCCACTGGTCAAGGGCAGCCCCGCAATAATCATCGCCGCGACAGTCAGCCCCAGCAATAGCCCGATTCGGCTCCAGTCACCCCGTACCCGCTCGGCCACGCCAACCCCCAGGAAGAGAGTCGCCTTGGCCAGACCATGGTGAAGGGCATAGAAACCAATCAAAGGAAGGGCCGCGGACCATGCCGCGGGAGCTGCCAGTCCCAGCCCCACCATTACAGTCATAAGACCCATCTGGCTGATACTGGAGTAAGCCAATAACACCTTGGGGTTTCGCTGGGTAAGGCCGATAATGGCGGCACCCACTGCAGCGCTCATCCCCAGGAGGATAACTCCGGCTCCCCACTGGGGCAGGGCGACCTCCCCCAGTGGCAAAAAACGGATCCAGCCCAGCAACCCCGCCTTGATCATGGCTCCGCTCAACACCGCACTGGCAGGTGTGGGGGCAGCCGGATGAGCCAGAGGTAGCCAGACATGCAGTGGTAGGGCACCCGCCTTGATGCCGAAACCGAAAAACAGCAGGAAAAGAAGCGCAGAACCGTTGCTGTATGTACCGTCATATAACAGCAGGCCTGCAAACAGAAGCATCTCACCAATCAGAACCAGAATGAGATAGACCAACCCCGCCTGCCTCACCCCATTATCCCCCCGATGGATCACCAGTCCATAGGAGGCAAAACTCATCAGAGCATAGAAGCTGAGAAAGCTAAAAAGATCCTGCGACAGGATCAGCCCCAAGTTTCCGGCCATAGCGGTCAGATAGAATAGAAAGAATCGGCGGCACTCAGCGGCATCAGCAAAATAACGCCAAGCATAGAGACCGGCCAACAACCAAAGCAGTGCTGTGAACAAAAGAAAGATCTGACCGATACCATCCAGTTGCAGTCGAACCCCCAGCAGTAACCAAGGCAGTTCAAGTACAGCCCCCTGACCGATCAGGGCCAGCACAAGGGCTGGCAGGGGTGTCCACGGTGCCAGTGTAAGAAAAAGCCCACGCCATCGAGGTAGGAACAGCCCCAGTGTTATCATCAAAGGCAGCAAAGGGGTAATAATAAGCAACAGGGTCATTGGTCATACTCCCTGCTAACAATAAGGCGTGTCCATTCCAGTGGACTGAAAGGGGCATTGGCCAGCAACCCAACCCCTACCACCAAACTGGCGGTAATTACCGGCGGTAACAGCAGCGTCCAGTGTATTTCGAGACATCCCGACCCGGACTGCCGTTTGGACCAACTGCCATCCGACGGTAAAAACCAAACCCGATATAACACCGGGAGGAAGTAGCCTGCGTTTAACAGACTGCTCACTATCAGCACCGCAATCACCCAATCCTGCCCCGCCTCAAGGCCGCCGCTACCCAGGTACCACTTGCTGAAAAAGCCCGCCAGCGGAGGCACCCCAATCATCCCCAGGGAGGCGATGGTGAAAGTCGTCATCGTCAGCGGCATGCGTCTACCTATCCCGTTCATTTGGTGGATATGATGAATCCCCTGCGCCTCGGCCAGATTTCCGGCACAAAAAAACAGGGTGATTTTCATTACCCCCTGATGAACCAGGTGAACGATGCCACCGACACTTGCAGTCGGGCCGAACAGGGCAGTCCCCAAGGCGATATAGGAGACCTGGCTCACAGTGGAATACGCCAATCGCTTTTTCAGCTCGTCCTGGTAGAGCGCCTTGATTGAACCATAAATAATGGTGAACGCAGCCACCACCGCCAGAGGGGTCAACAACCCTAGCTGGGCCGTAAACTCAATGCCGTAAACATCATAGACAACCCTCACAATCCCAAAGGCCCCGGCCTTCACCACAGCCACGGCATGCAGCAGTGCGCTGACCGGCGCAGGGGCGACCATCGCCTTCGGTAACCAACCATGAAAAGGAACCAATGCTGCCTTCACCCCGAGCCCTGCGATGAGTAGCGCAAATATCATGCTCAGTACCGCCGGGTCGAGATCCCCGCGCGAGGAAAGCACCCCTGTTTCGGTAAAATCAAGAGGTCCGGCCACGGCGCGTAACCAGGCCACACCAAGCAGCAGCAGCCCCCCTCCGGCCATTGTATAGGTGAGATAGGTCCTGCCTGCCTTGAGGGACTCTGCTGTACCGCGATGGACTACAAGGGGATAAGTGACCAGTGTCAGTAGCTCATAGAAGATGAGGAATGTCAGCATGTTCCCAGCCATGGCAATACCCATGGTGGCACTGACGCAGAGGCTGAAAAAACCAAAAAAGCGACTGCGATGCGGCGAGCCCTCCAGATAGCCGACGGCATAGATCGTTGTCACAAACCAAAGGGCGCTGGAGAGGGTTACAAAGAGCACCGACAGGGCATCGGCATTGAGTACGAGATCCATGCCCGGCAACAGGGTCAGGCGAGTCTCATAGTGCTGTCCACCGGCGACACCGGTGATCATGATCACGACCAACAGCAGCTTTACTGTCGCTCCGGTCAGGTTGATGAGTGTACGCAGACGGTGATTGCGCTCACCAAGCAGGAAGATCAACAGCCCGGGCAATAGCGAACTGAACAGGATCAATGCCGGCAATGAGTTTGACAGGCTCATGGGCTGCGCTCATTCAATAACGGTCCGACAACCGGCGAGCCGATCGTGAGCAGCTCGCTAAAGGCACTGGCGAAAAAGCCAAGTAAAATCGCCAGCAACGCCAGAGCGAAGGCCGGCCACTCCAGGCCTGCAGCAGCGTCCGCTCCTATGCGCTTTGTGCTGTCGTGCTGCACAAACGCGCAGGCGATCACTTTAAAGATATAAGCGGCGGCCAGCAGACTCCCCAGTAACAGTACCAGCACGGCCCACCACTGCTCCGTATAGATCGCCGCATTAAACAGCAGCCACTTGGCGAGAAAGCCGCCGCTTGGCGGCAGACCGATAAGACTCACCCCGGCCAGGGCGAAGCTCAGCATGGTTAACGGCAGCCGTTTGGCGGTACCGGCCAGGTCCGCTATACGGTCATGCCCAGCCACCAGCAGCACCGTCCCGGCGACCAGAAACATCGCCCCCTTCGCCAGTGCATGGGCCAGCACCAGCAACACCGCCCCGCCCCAGGCAGCAAGCCCCACCTTCACCATCAGCGGAATAGCCAAAAACAGGTAACCCAGCTGGGAGACGGTGGAATAGGCGATCATCATTTTTAGCCGTGTGGCACGCAATGCATTCCAACCTCCCCAGAATACCGCCACCGCACCCAGCACCCCCGGCAGATACTGTGCCGTGTAAAGCGTGCCGGCAGGCGCCAACTCAAACCATAACCGCAGAAGAATATAAAACGCAGCCTCCACCACGAGGGCGGACAGCATTGCGCTCACCGGGGCCGGTGCATTGGCATGGGCGGGCGGCAGCCAGAAGTGAAAAGGAAACAGGCCGGCCTTGAACAGCAGGCCGGCACTCATCAGAGCCAGCGCCATGCCGAACGCAGGCCCTGGGAGAAGTGCGTCTGTCGGCTGAAGCAGATCCACGCTTCCACTCATTGCATAAATCAGACCCACACCAAGCAGGTAGCAGAGTGAGCCGATCAGACCGACCAGCAAATAACGAAGTGCGGCGGTCAGCGCTGTTCGCCCTCCCCCCATGGCAACCAGCGCCACCGCCGCGATACCCATCAGCTCCAGGGTCACGTAGAGATTGAACAGATCGGCGGCTACAAACAACAGATTCAATGCCGCCAGCAAAAACAGCCATAACGGCCAGAACCCCCTTTCCTGATTCTGATTGCCACCCAAACTGAAATAGCTACCGGCATACACCCCGGCCGCCAGCGTCACCAGTGCGGTGGTAAGCAGCATCACTGCGGCAAGGCCATCGACGCGCAGCATAATACCCAGTGGCGCAGCCCAGCCACCCACTGCATGTAACTGGACACCGTCCGTGTGGATAGTCGATGCCAGCGACAGGGTAACTACGGCGTTCAGCACGCAACTCAGCAAACCGATGCGCTTGGCCCATGAAGGAATGAGATACGCCAGATAAGCCGCCCCCAGAGGCAGTGCCAGCAACGCGGGCCACAAATCCTCCATGGCGGACAATGGTGTCACTCCGCCCCCTCTTTATTCGTATCCGAGAGCCGGGTGATGCCAAACAGCTGTTCAAGCTTAAGAACCAATACCAGCGCCAGCGCCGTCGTACTGACCGCGATCACGATACCGGTGATCACCATCGCCTGGGGCACCGGATCGAGCTGCTCTCCTCCCCCTCTGGATGCCAGGGCGATGTAGACCAGAAAGACACCGCGTCCC
>JBEPXU010000156.1:0-5277 GCA_041641735.1 Ectothiorhodospiraceae bacterium | reverse complement strand
TGGCAGTGAGTAAAGTTTGTGCGCGAGTGTATGCACTATCATTTTAGTTGACTGTTTGGCATAGGGTGATAGCAACCGTTGTCTACCGGGAAGGTTAGCGTATCTGCGCCTGGCTTTCCCTTTGTGTGGTTAACGGGATTCTCCTGAGCATCACGTGGGCGAGCGTCAGGGTATTGCAGATAACGGCTGACAGTGTTCACTCACTACCGTTCCAACTGACCTTGTAAAGGTCGGTGCGCCGGTCGCTCAGGTTCCTGACGCTGCCGTGGTTGTGCAGCTCCTTCAGCAGCTCAAGGTTAAGATCGGCGATGAGCGCCATTTCGGTATTGGGTGTCGCCTCGTCGGCGATGGCGTCATGGGGGAAGGCAAAGTCAGCCGGAGTGAACACCGCGGCCCGGGAGTACTGCAGGTCCATATTGGCGACCTTGGGCAGATTGCCGACGCTGCCCGAGAGCACCACGTAACACTCGTTCTCGATGGCGCGGGCCTGGGCGCAGCGGCGCACGCGAAGATAGGCCCGCTTGGTATCGGTCCAGTAGGGAACGAAAAGGATCTGAATCCCCTGCTCGGCCAGCAGTCGGGTCAGCTCGGGAAACTCCACGTCGTAACAGATCAGCACGCCGATGCGTGCCACATCGGTATCGAATACCTGTAGCGCGTTGCCGCCCTGCAGCCCCCAATAGTCCCGCTCATCCGGAGTGATGTGTAACTTGTATTGTCGCGCCCAGGTGCCGTCGCGCTTGCAGACATAACTGACATTACGTAGCGTCTCCTCTTCGTACTCAGGCATTGAACCGGCAATGATGTTGATGTTGTAGGCGAGAGCCAGACGCTGCATCTCCTCGCGTAGCGGTTCGGTGAACTCCGCCAGGTGGCGGATCGCCTCGGCCGGGTTGTCCTGGTTGAAGCGTGCCAGTAGCGGGCCGTTGAAAAATTCGGGGAAGAGCACGAAATCAGACTGGTAGTCGGAGACCGCATCGACAAAATACTCCATCTGTTCGAACAGCTGCTCCAGCGTGGTCATCGGCCGCATCTGCCACTGCACCGCGCCGATGCGTACGGTCGTGCGCGGCCCACCGATGAGCTGTTCTTTTTCCTCGTAGTCGATATTGATCCACTCGAGCAGGGTGGCGTAGGCGCCGGAGGCCCGGTCCTGGGGCATGTAGCCGGGGATCATCTTTCGCACGTGAAAGTCGTTGGAGAGCTGGAAGGTGAGGATCGGGTCGACCAGCTCCTTGAGCTTTACCTGTTCCACATACTCCCGTGGGGTCATCTCATCGGCATGGCTTTTATAACCGGGGATACGACCACCGGCGACGATGGCTCGCAGGTTGAGGTTCTGGCACAGCTCCTTGCGTGCGTTATAAAGTCGCCGCCCAAGCCTCAGTCCTCGATACTCCGGATCGACGAAGACATCCACGCCATAAAGGGTATCGCCATCCGCGTCGTGGGTGGTGAGGTAACCATCGCCGGTGATCTCATCATAGCTATGGCGATCACCGAATTTTTTGTAGTCGACAATTACACTGATCGCCGCGGCGACCACCCGGCCCTTGTCCTCGATGCAGATCTGTCCCTCGGGGAAGGTCTTTAACTGGGAACGGAACTGGGCCTCTGTCCACGCACCGCCGATATCCGGGTAGACCCGGTCCATAATCGCCTTGATATCGGGATAGTCTTCCAGCCGGGTGTTGCGCAGGCGCAGCAGGTGTTCGGGGTTGTCATCGGTGTGGGGGGTGTCGTTCACGTAGGAAATTCCTCATACAGGTGATAGCTCAACGATAGTACGAGGGAGGTTCTGAGGTAAAGCGATAGTGTCGAAGTAGCGCTATAATAAAGCGTCTGTTTTTTAGTGAGAGAGGGGCTTAATCGCCCCTCCCGGTTTATGCCCGCTTTCCAGGCCATTTACTCCAGGCGGGTAATGCGAATCCGTGCAACCGGATTGTCGAAGCGGTGCGAGACATCGAGTGCGGAGTCGCCAAGGCCATCGCCGGCACTGACCACGCCGGGATGCCCGCCAACGCTATTGCGATCATCCCTCACGCTGTTGAAACCCTCACCCCCCGCGGCCGGGCCGGGAACCGTTGCAGCCGATTCGCTGTTGGCCTCGGTGCCGGCATCGTAGGCGGGAACCTCGTAGGTCACACTCTCGTGCAGACCCAGGTTTGTGAGCGATTGAGCGGCAAGTCCTGTGAAACCATCGTTGGTGTTAACCAGCATCGTCGCCAGGCTAAGTTCTACGGTGGGATGGCGGTTGCCCTCAATAATAATACTGCTGCTCGTGCCGGGGAGAATCGGTGCCGTATCGGCACGGGTTGCCCGAACCCTGGGGTTGAATTTCGCCTCGGTCAGCAGTGGGGTGGGGTCACCGCCCTCTGCCAGCTTTTCCAGACCGTCGCTGGCGCTACTCCCAATCTGCCAGGGAGTGTAGCCGTCACGGTGCAGGACCAGCCCGGGTGGTGAGAGGGGCTGTGCTTCGGTCAGGTTGGTAACCGTCACCTCATAGCTCACCATCGCAGGGTTGTCACCGTTTTGGGGGCAGCCCGCCAGCATTGTTACGCCGAGCAGCGGGACACCCCATCGCATCAGGTTTTTCCTCTTCATGGCGCACCTCCTAGTTAACGGTAATCACCAGCTCTGCCACCGGATTGAGCCAGCGGTGTGTGCGGCTATCCAAATCGCTGACACCGCCGCTGGCATTGGTATCCCCTAGTACACCGCGATGGATGTGTACCGTGGTGTTGGCTTCGGTGCTGGTCACGCCCGTACCGCCGGTACCGCCATGACCGGTCGGATCGGCTGGGATCCCGAGAATCCCGGGCGTACCCCCTCCGGAGACAATCAGTTCGTTATTGGCCTCGGTGCCGGCATCGTAACCGTTAAGGGTGTAGTGGTAGGTGCCTGCGCTGGTGGGGATAGACAGGGCATCCAGGCCGACAAAGCCGTCATTGGTAGGAAGCAGCATGGCGGTGATGGAAAGGTGATCATTGCCACTGGCTGTTACCATCGCGAAGCTGGTGGATCCGCCGGGTGCCAGCAGGCCACCTGCCGGGTTTTCCTGGTTGTCGGCACTCACCGCCGTCATATCGGCGGCCAGACCGGAGATGTCGCCCCCTTCGGCCATCGCCTGTAGATGGCTGGAGGCTGCCGTGCCCGGCTGGAACAGATGGTGACCGCCGGAGTGTGCACTGATAAGGAGCGGGGTGAAGTAGGTGTCGTGAGTGAGGTTGGTAATGGTGATATCCAGATCCTGGGCCATTACCGGTGAGGCGGCCAGGGTAAGGGTACCGGCCGCGATAAGGGTTCGTATGAGTGGTTGCATGGCTATGTTCTCCTGTCCATTGGTGATAGATATTCATCACATGAATAGGTTTAGCCAACGCCTCTCACACCCCGGTCACTTGTTTATCACTATTCTGTCACGCAAGTCTTATTGAGAGTATTTCGCTTCCCCGGCAAGTTTGGTTACAGTATAGGGACCAACAACACTAAAAGGACAATGGCTATGTCAGCAGGGTGGATTCTTCTCGGCCTTATCGTGATCCTGGTGGTTTATCTCATCGCCATCTACAACGGACTGGTCTCGCTGCGCAATCGGGTGAAAAACGGTTTCTCACAGATCGATGTGCAGTTGCAGCGTCGCTACGACCTCATTCCCAACCTGGTGGAGACCGCCAAGGCTTATCTCAAGCACGAGCGTGAAACCCTGGAGGCGGTCATTCAGGCACGCAACCAGGCACAGGCCGCTGCCAACCGTGCCGAGCAGGACCCCACCGATGCGGGCGCTATCCGCGAGCTGGCCGGAGCGGAGGCGGTGCTTGGTGGTGCCATGGGCCGTTTCTTCGCCCTTGCAGAGGCGTATCCGGATCTGAAGGCTAACCAGAATATGATGCAGCTTACCGAGGAGCTGAGCAGCACTGAGAACCGCATCGCTTTTGCCCGCCAGGCCTATAACGATGCCGTTATGACCTACAACACGAAGTGTGAGTCCTTCCCGGACAACCTGGTTGCCGGTAAATTCGGTTTCAAACAGGCTGAAATGCTGGAACTGGAGGATGAGGAAGCGCGCAAGGCTGTGAAAGTCTCCTTCTAAAATATTATTGCGACATGGGCTGCTATGTTGTTACAGCGAGAAAAGCGCGGCAATCCGTTCAATACATGGAGATTGTTGCGTCACTCTCGTTTCTTACAATGACAAGACGTTGTGGCCTGTTTCCGTTGCCTCCTGTGGTGTAATTGATGGATTTTTTTTCGGCGCAGGATGATGCGCACAAGAATACCAAGTGGCTGGTGCTGCTGTTTATGACAGCAGTGGTGGGCATCATCGTGCTGCTCTATCTGGTTGCTATCCTTGCGACTTCCAAATCCCATTCGGCGCAGGCCGCAGAGGTGTTCCAGTGGTGGCAACCGCAGGTGTTCTATACGGTCGCCATCCTCACCGCTTCGGTGATCCTGCTCGGGTCGCTCTACAAGACTCTGCGACTGGCAGGTGGCGGCGGGGCCGCAGTGGCCGAATCACTCGGCGGGCGCCTGGTAAACCGCGGTACCCGGGATATGCTTGAGCGGCGGCTGCTCAATGTTGTCGACGAAATGGCCATTGCCTCCGGCGTGCCGGTGCCCAAGGTCTATATTCTGGATCACGAGTTGGCCATCAATGCCTTTGCCGCCGGATACGATGTCCAGCATGCGGTGGTGGCCGTCACGCGCGGCACACTGGAGCAACTCTCCCGCGATGAGCTACAGGGCGTGGTGGCCCATGAGTTCAGCCATATCCTCAATGGCGACATGCGTATCAATATCCGCCTTATCGGCATCCTTTTCGGGATTCTTCTACTGGCAATAGCAGGGCGCTTCATCCTGCGAGGCAGTCGTGGCAGCAGTAAGAATGCAGGCGCGATCATCGCCATTGGTCTTGCGCTGATCGTCGTCGGCTATCTGGGGCTGTTTTTCGGTCGCTTAATCAAAGCGGCCGTCTCGCGTCAGCGTGAGTTTCTGGCGGATGCCTCCGGCGTGCAGTTCACCCGCAACCCCAGCGGCCTGGCCGGTGCGCTGAAGAAGATCGGCGGTTTTTCCGGTAGTACCATAGAGCACCCCGATGCCGAAGAGGCCAGCCACATGTTCTTCGAAACCGGAGTGGCGATGAAGCTCAATATGTTCGCTACCCACCCGCCTTTGGAAGAGCGTATCCGACGTATTGAGCCGATGTTTAGCGGTGAACTGCAACGCCATACCGCTGTTGCCGAAGAGAGTGCCGGGGGCGCAGCAATGGGGTTCGCC
>JBEPXU010000155.1:0-5307 GCA_041641735.1 Ectothiorhodospiraceae bacterium | reverse complement strand
CAGGTAATTTCCGCTGAGTCCAGTGCCATTCCCCTCCACCAGGACGCGTAGCCGCTTCCCCATTTGTGCATGAATAAACTGTTCGCGCATGGCGCGGGCAAGATCACGGATCTCTGCAGCGCGTTCTTTCTTTACCGCCTGAGGAATCTGTTGCGGATTATCTGCCGCAGGTGTTCCTTCCCGGATGGAATAGGGAAAAACATGCAGCTTGGCAAAGCCGATCTGCTTCAGGAAAGCGAGTGTCTCCCGGTGTTCCTTATCGGTTTCGGCGGGAAATCCGGCGATGACATCCGCTGACATGGCCGTGTCCGGTCTGACCGCCCTCGCCCGCTCAGCAATCCAGGCCACCTCCCTGGTGCTGTGACCGCGAATCATCCGCTCCAGTACACTGTCAGAACCGCTCTGCAGGGAGATATGCAGATAATCGCAGATACGTTCATCCTGGTAGACATCGAAAAAGGCCGGCTGGATGAACTGGGGGCCGATTGAAGAGATGCGGACTCGAGGTATCTCGGTGCGGCTCAGAATGAGCTCAAGCAGTTCATGCAGGCGTGCCTGTTCGGGATAGTTGGAGTCCTCGCAGCCCCACGCAGCCAGATTGATCCCGGTCAGTACCACTTCGCGAATATCGTTCTCCAGGGCAAGGTCGATCTGGCGCACGATCTGCTCAGCTGGGAGGCTGCGGTGTCGTCCACGCGCAATACGGGTGATGCAGAAGGTGCAGAGGTTGTCACAGCCGGTCTGGATCGCCACTGGCAGGCGTGTGCGTGAGTTCAACGGCAGCAGAAGCTCGTCGCTCTCGACACCGAAGTGTGCCAGCATTTGCTGCTCGTCGCTGAACACCAGGGCATCGCCGCTCTGCTGTTGCCATTCAGTGGTGTCCACCCGGGGGCCGCAGCCCATAACAGCCACCTGCTTCTGTTGTCGCCCTGCCCGGTTGACGGTCTGCTTGGATTTACGGTCTGCCTCGGCGGTGACCGTGCAGGTGTTGACGAAGACGTAGTCCGCCTCAGACTCATCGTTGACGGCGGTATTTCCGGCCGTTTGTAAGGCGGCGGCCAGGCGTGCCGAGTCCAGCCAGTTCATCTTGCAACCGAGCGTGCGGATATAAAACTTCATGGGAGGCGTAACCAAAAACGGAGTTGGATGCCCGATTATAATCAAATCCCCGCCCTGCTTCACGTGGAAAATTCAGCGCAGTCAGGTACCGACGCAACCGTGTCGATGATGGTCTATCCTTTGCCAGAGAGTGATACAACCTTGACAGATGTAAGGTTAACCACAAATTCAGGCCTGCCACCTTGGTTAGTGCCCTATGACAGAACCACACACCGAGTCATCACCCAGCTGGTTGCTCTTTGATTATGGCGGTGTGATCGCCGAAGAGGGCTTCCACGATGCCCTTGCCGCCCTCTCCCTCCAGTTGGGTTATTCGCAGGAGAAGCTGCCAACTCTGGCCATGGATGCGGTCTACGAATCCGGCTATGTCACCGGCCATGGTAGCGAGTCGGATTTCTGGGAACTGCTTCGGAGTCGTTTCCCGCTGAAATGGAGTAATGCCTATCTTACCGAGGAGGTTTTGCGCCATTTCACCTTGCGACCAAGGATGCTGCAGCTGGTCGATTATCTGCGTGCAACAGGCTACCTTGCAGCAATCCTCAGCGACCAGACCGACTGGCTCGACAGGCTGAATCGGCGTGACGGTTTCTTTCGACATTTCGACCGCATCTTTAATAGCTACCACCTGGGTACCGGCAAACGCAACACGATGACTTTCGACCTTGTCCTGCGTGAGCTGTCCATCCCAGCACAAGAGGCTATCTTTATTGATGATAACCCCGACAATGTAGAGCGGGCTCTCTCCCGTGGTATGCACGGCATTCACTTTACCGATATTGCCCCACTACTGGATGAGTTGTCAGTCCTTCTCGGCGAGGGATTGAACTGGAAAATGTGCGAAAAATTCAGGGTTTGAACAACAACAAGGAATCTATATGGCAACACTTCAGTTTTTCGGCGCAGCAGGGGAAGTTACCGGTTCCTGTTATCTGTTACGTGTTGACGACTTGCAGATACTGATCGATTGCGGACTCATTCAGGGCCGTGCCGTGGATGAGGCGCGTAATCGTGAGCCCTTTCCTTTCGACCCCAAGGCGATAGATGCGGTGATCCTGACGCATGCCCATCTCGACCACTCGGGGCGTTTGCCGCTATTGATTAAACGTGGATTTGGTGGGCCTATCTATACCCATGAAGCTACCCGTGATCTCTGTCGCATCATGCTGAAGGATGCCGCCTATATCAATGAAAAGGAGGCCGAGTGGGAGAACAAGAAGCGCCGTCGCAAGGGATTGCGTCTTCGTGAGCCGCTTTATGATATCAATGATGTCGAACATGCCCTGGAACATTTTCACCCTTTACACTTCGGTGAACAAAACAAGCTATTGCCCGGTGTCACTTTCCGGCTTCAGGATGCCGGTCACATCCTCGGCTCCTCCATCGTTGAGTTATGGTTCAAAGAGGGAGAGCTGGAACGGAAACTGGTATTTAGCGGTGACCTGGGACATCTTGGCGCACCGGTCATGCGTGATCCGAAACGGATCTCCGATGCAGACCTGGTGGTGATGGAGAGCACCTATGGGGATCGCGTTCACCGTAGTTGGGAAGACACTTGGCAGGAGCTGGGCGATATTCTCAATACCGCCGCTCAACAGGGCGGAAACATCCTTATCCCCGCCTTTTCCGTTGGCCGCACCCAGGACCTTCTTTATAGTTTTAGTGAGCATTTCTCTGACTGGGGCATGAAACACTGGACACTCTTTCTGGACAGCCCATTAGCGATCGAAGCGACCGAGGTCTATAGCCGGCACCCGGAACTCTATGATGCCGAGGCACGCCACTTATTTAGCGGTGGGCGGAAGCCCTTTAGTCCGCCCAACCTCCATATCAGCCGAACCGCCGAGCAGTCCATGGCCATCAACCAGATCCATCGCGGTGCCGCTATCATCGCCGGTAGCGGAATGTGCGATGGGGGCCGCATCAAGCATCACTTTAAACACAATATCTGGCGTCGTGAAAGCCATGTTGTCATTGTCGGCTTTCAGGCCGCCGGTACGCTGGGACGTCGGCTGGTGGATGGAGCTCGACACATCAGGTTATGGGGAGAGACTATCAAGGTTGCTGCCCACATCCATACGCTGGGCGGCCTTTCCGCTCATGCTGATCATGAGGGACTTATTGCCTGGTATGAGGCCTTTGAGGGCCATCCTCCTGTTGTACTTACCCATGGTGAGGAGAATGGTAGGAACCAGCTGGCTGTGGGTCTGCGCCAAAGACTTGGGGTTGAACCTGTGCTGCCGGAACGGGATGAGGTCCTTGACCTGTCGACAATGGCACTGCGCGCTTAATATCTTCGGGAATTGGTTGATCGCTATACAAGTGCTAACGATTGAACCTTCAAGCAGCGGAATGCCGGTTTCACAACGTCCCACTACGTGTAAGTGGGACAAACGCCACTGGTAATACCTGACGTTTTTCTATTTCTCCCTGGCTGGTTTTCTCAACCAGATAGAGCTCCTGACTGCTAAAAGGTTTACCGACGGGGATGACAAGCCGGGCCTGCGGTTTGAGCTGTTCAAGGAGAGGCTCCGGTATCTGCGGCGCAGCGGCTGTTACGATGATGCCATCGTAGGGGGCATGCTCAGGCCAGCCAAGGTAGCCGTCGCCCTGGCGACATTGGATATTTTCGTATCCCATCGCTTTCAGTCGCTGATGGGCGATTTGTGACAGTGGCGCGACGATCTCTACACTGTAGACGCTCTTTACCAGTCTGGAGAGCACTGCGCTTTGATAGCCCGAGCCGGTTCCAATCTCGAGCACTGTCGACGTGGAATCGACTGCCAGCATTTCGGTCATCAGTGCGACGATATAGGGTTGGGAAATCGTCTGACCATGGCCGATCGAAAGCGGACCGTTCGCGTAGGCAAACCGTTGCATCTCCTCTGGTACAAACTGATGGCGAGGCACCGTTGCCATGGCCTCCATTACCGCGTCAGAGAAATGGTCGTAGCCGGTATAGCTTCGGGTCAGCTCTATCTCGAGGCGGATATCCTCGAGCATATGTTCTATATCCTTTTCCCGTGCCATTAAACCCTCCGGTGAAAGCTGAAGGTGGCACTGCTACGTGCTAAGACAGTCATTTTCGATTTGTCCCTGACGTTCATCACGCCAATTACCTGGTCACAATCGATGGTTGCCATACCTTCAGTCCAGTACGTTTGTACCTTGATATAGAATAGCCTGCGGTTTCAACCGGTCATTTTTCGGTTTGATCAGCGCCGCTACTTTGATAGATCCATCCTTTACGGATAAGCCATTTCTCGAACTCAACAGCAACCAGGACAAGCGACGATAATCCAAAGCAGGCAGCAAGATCCGGCCAGGGCAAGGGCTGCGTGGAAAAGATGGGATTAAAAAAGGGTATATAGATAACCATTAGATGCAGCGCCACTGTAAGGAGAATCGCACCCAGCATATAAGGGTTGCTAAACAGACCCAGGGTGAAGATTGATTCACGCTCACTGCGTACTGATAGCGAGTGAAACAGTTGCGATATCGTAAGCACGGTAAAGATAATGGTCTGCCAATACTCCAATCCCCTTGAGATGGCCCAGGCCTGAGAGGCGATGGAGATGCCCCCTACGAACAGTCCCACCCAGATGATGTGTTGCCACATGCCATGGGCAAATATTGACTCATTAGGTGGTCGTGGTGAGCGCTGCATGATGCCTTTCTCGGCCGGTTCCTGGGTGAAGGCTAGGCCGGGCAGTCCATCCGTGATGAGGTTGATCCAGAGGATATGTATTGGCAATAAAGGTACCGGCAGTCCCAGAAATGGTGCCAGGAAGAGTGTCCAGATCTCTCCGGAGTTGGAGCTCATGGTGTCCTTGATGAATTTACGGATGTTATCGAAGATCCGCCTTCCTTCGCGAACGGCGGTGACAATCGTGGCAAAATTATCGTCAAGCAGCACCATATCAGCAGCTTCGCGTGCCACATCGGTCCCCTTCTGCCCCATCGCGACACCGATATCGGCATATTTCAGTGCCGGCGCATCATTCACGCCATCACCGGTCATGGCGACAAAATGGTTTTTGCTCTTCAGTGCGCGGACGATGTCGATTTTCTGTTCGGGGCTAACTCGCGCGAATACCCTGACATCATCCAGGCGCCGTGACAGCTCGTTAGCGGAAAGTGTATGCAACTCCTGACCGCTGACGACCCCTCCCAGCCTGTCAGTGATACCCA
>JBEPXU010000154.1:0-5314 GCA_041641735.1 Ectothiorhodospiraceae bacterium | reverse complement strand
CTGGTGCTGGCCGGTGAGGCGAGTCTGGATGCCACTTGGCCGCTGACCTCACCCGGGGTGCCGAGTATTCGCATGTTGCATAACCACTTCATCGTCTTCCCGATGGAACAGCTGCGCGAGGCGAAGCAGGCGGATCCGAAGAATCCCAACCTGACCGATGGCGGGCAGCACTCCCTGTTCGAGAAGTACATGCACGATGTTTATCGCGAATTTATCTGTAAGGCGCTGCATCTGGAGGTGTTGCGTCCGATCAGTGATGACTCGGCGCGTTTTGCTTTGACCGGTTATCCGCACGGTTTGCCAAGTTGGGAGATCCCGGGCGGTGCGGCAACGCTGGAGGATGTCCGTTTTTGGCACGAGTACGATCTGGTGTTAAAGGGCTTTCTCGATTTTTACCGAACCTTCTTCAGCCAGGTTTCGACGCGCAATGCACCGATGCTGCCCGACCTCTACTTCCCCGAGGCGGTGGAGCAGGTACTGCTGTTTAATAACGACTTCCTGAAGACCGCGAAGAGGGTGCGCGACCGCTGCATCACCGATCCGGCCTACGCCAATGCTATTCGCTGGCAACCCGCCTTCAAGCAGCTCATCTATCGCAACGACGAGGGCAAGCTCATTGTGACCATTAGCCAGAATTCCATCGGCAACGCGATCACGGAACTGCTGGGTGTGGTGGTCAACCGTACCCCTGATGCGGAGGCGTATGAAAAGGCCGAACCGGCGTTGATTGAAAAGCTAGTGGAGGTACGCCGTCGTCTGATCGAGGCGGATCTCGGCGAGGGGATTGCCACGGAGCACTGGGGGAGTGAGTAAAGGATCGGTAAGACTCAACGGGAGTGTTATGGGATAAGGTCTGTTGCGCGTATAATAGAGCCACTTCCTCAATGATGTATTAGGTCATACTCCCGGTGTTATCCCTGTTTAAAAGCAAGCCGCTTCTCGATGAACTCTCCAGCCGCTGGTTGTTTGACTGTTATGCCTGGGCATTGCAGCAGTTCAATGCGAAGGTGTTTCGTGAAGAGACGGTGCTGGTGTTACCCAATGATCGGTTCTTCCCGGGCCGGGCAGAGAGTGTCGAGGGGATGGCAAACCTGATCTTTGACAAGGTCAAAGCCTATGCCGGCGTGTCGCACTGGCCGACCCAGTTGGTCGATGGCCGTCAGTGTTCGGTCGAGACGCCGAGGCAATTGCTGATTAGCGGGGCGTTGCGCGGCAGTGGCGGGCAGATGCCGGCAGAGGTACAAGAGGAGCAGCGGCTGCTGATCGTCTATGACCCGGCCATGGTGAATAACCCCGAGGCGATGATTGCCACACTGTCTCACCAGCTTGCCCATTATCTGGCCGGTATGGCAACCGAGACGCCGCCGGGCGGTGAAGAGAACTGGGCACAGGCAACCGAGGTGTTGGCGGTCTTTATGGGTTTCGGACTGATGTTTGCCAACAGCGCCTTTAATGTGCGCCTGCCACGGTGCGGCAGTTGTGCACCGCAACCGGTGGATCGTCAGAGCTTTCTTTCGCAATACGACATGACCTATGCACTGGCGATCTTTGCCGCGCTAAAGGGACTCGGTCATCGGGATGTCGCGCCGTATCTGAAGTCATCGCTGCGCGGTTTCTACAAAAAGGCGGTGAAAGAGGTTTCGACTCATGAAGCGGTATTGTCGGAGCTGTCGTCCATCGCCTGAAATATTTACCGTTCCAGCTTTTCGACCAGGTTCTCCAGCTGCTGCGCCAGGGAGTCCCAGATTCCCATCGGCCCGTTCTTGATAATCTCCGCACGCCGCCAATCCTCGGTGGAGGGAAGCTTCAGTTCATCATAAAGGGTGGCGAGCTTTTCCCGTTCCTGTTTCACTGCCTTGAAATCATTGCGTACCGGTGCGGTTTCTGCGATATCAGTAAGCCCTTTTTTCGCACGTTCCAGCATTTCGTCGATATGCCGCATGCGTGACTCGTATTCACGAATGTGCTGATCAATTAAACTCTCTTCGGTTGACATGCTCGCCTCCACGGGGGGTGTTTTTAGTGGTAGTCACTTATGCTAAGCGTAGCCTCTGGGGGGCGTACATCAATGCACACCGTCTCGTGCCAGCATGAGGGGGGTACGATTACAGCTGGAGCACTGACCGATGAACTTTTTGTCGTTTATCGGTGGCATACGATCGCGCAGGCGCGTGATGGCTTTGCCAAGGCGGTAGTCGTAGAAGACTGAATAGGCCATCACCATTCGGACATATTTCCGTGTCTCGGAAAACGGGATGGTATCCACCCAGATGTCTGCATCCATTTTTCCCTTTTTAGGATACCAGTTTCTGACCCGTCCTGGACCGGCATTGTAGGCAGCGGTGGCAAGGACCGGATTATGATCAAACTCCTTGAGCACCTGGTGAAGGTATAAACTGCCGAGACGAATGTTGATCTCGGGTTGTAGCAGTTGGTAGCGGTTGGGCGTGGCGATTCGGAGTTGTCGGGCCAGTGCACGACCGGTTCTGGGCAGCAGCTGCATCAGGCCGAGGGCACCGACCGGAGACTGTATGTTAGGCATTAAGCCGCTCTCCTGACGTGCAACGGCATAGACCCAGGCCGGGTCGAGTGCGCGTTGTTTGGCCTCCTTTTTCACCGTGTCGGTGTAGATAAGGGGAAAGCGGATATGGAGATCGTCAAAATGATCGGCCTGGGCGAGGGTGTGCAAGGCCCGGTCATGCCAGCCCCATTCATCCGCTAGCTTTCCTGCCGCCTGCAGCTCTTCGCTGTTCATGTGTGTGACGGCCAGGCGCCACTCACGCCTTGCCTGGATGATCAGGCCGAGTTGATAGAGCTCCCGTGCGCGAATCATGGCCGGGAGGTTGGCAATCAGGTTGTAGACGTCCTGATCGACCTGCAGTGGATCGTGGTTCAGATTATAGGGCGTGTTTAAATGGTCGGCAGCGAGAAAACCATAATAACTACGTTGCTTGTTGATGGTTTTGTAAAAATGTCTGGCGACCTCCTTGAAACCCATTTGCTCATAGATACGGCCGCGCCAGTACTGCGATCGGTCTGAACGATGCGCTTGAGGGGGCATGACGTTGAGCCAGGCAAGGGCCTCGCCCCACAGGCGGTTTCTGAGGGCAACGCGCAGGGCGGTTCGGCAGACATTGATATCGTGCGTCTCGGTAGGCAGTCGGTTATACCACTGCAGTGCCCGTTCGTCGTTGCGGTAGGAGTATCCCGTGGCAACCGCGCGGGTGATCGCCTGTCGTTGTGAGGCGCTGAAACGGTAGCGCGGTTCGAGTTTGCGCCACTGTTTGGCGGTTTGATGCGGGGCAAAAATGGCGCGATGCTTCAGCGTATGGAAGATAATCCGGCGGTTCGGTTTGTTGTCGGTTTTGAGGGCCTCGGTGGTTAACAGCGATGGTTCACGGTAGGCGCGTTGCCAGAGTTCTAATTGCGATTGATCTTTTTTATCCATCTCACGGGCAACATAACTGGCTAACCGTGTGTTGCTATTGTCCATCAGCAGTTCGATGCGTTGCCAGCGCAGCGCCTGGGTCAAGCCGCCTGACTCCTGCCATGCGGCAAAAAGTGGATTGCAGGCTTCCTCCTGGGAGTGGCCCACCAGCCAGAGTGTCCTGGCTCCCTGCCAGGCGGCTTTATCGTTACCGACTTTGTGCTGGGCAAAGTAGTAGTGACAGCGCAGTGAGTTATATCCGATGGGACGATAGAAGCGGATGTATGTTTTCCAGCGTTCCTGCTCGGCCAGCGCTTGTAACCAATGGATACGCAAGCGTTTTGCCAATGGCAGGTTATCATAGCGATTAAGAAATGCGGCAACGGTGGCGGGCTTGGCCCGGTGGAGTTGCTTCTGCAATTTCCAGTAGATGAGGTAGGGGTAGAGGGGGTACTCCTTGAGCTGCGTGGCAAGATGCTCGAAACGCTCAAGGTTGTCTTGCCTGAGGGACTTTTTTGCTTCCCAAAAGAGTATCTGCTCGACGCTTGCAGTCTCATTGATCGTGTTTGCTGCGACCGGGGCCGGCTGGAGCAGGATACACAGAAAGAGCAGCCCTGCGACAAGAAGGGTGTCAGGGTTTCGTGGCGGCCAGCGGTGTTGCTTCGATGCAACCGAGTGGGACGCTGTCATTGCCATCACCTGCGCGTTTTGCATTGCGTGTTAGGCAAGTGTAGGAAGTGATCCGGCTTAGTACAAAGGATCCCGCGCAGTTATTGTGTGATATAGCGTTTAACCGGTACCTGAATGCTGAGTTGTGAGTGCCGCAACTGTCCGATGCTGGTCGGTCTATAATTGATTGAGAGAGGGGCTGTTGCCAAGGGTGAAACGATGTCAGAGACTGCAGGCGTTGCACAATACGTGCATTATCTAGCAAGATTGCTGATTCCCCTGAGTATCGTGTTACTTGGTGGTTGTGATGGCACCGGTGCGAGCGTCTCGATCAACATCAATACCCCGTCGTCGGATACTGTGCCGCAGAACCTTGTCGCCTATCCGGGTTCCGGCCAGGTCACACTGGATTGGGATGCGGTGGAGGGTGCCGACAGTTATGCCGTTTACTGGAGTACCGATTCCGGTGTCAGCCCTTATGACAATGCCTTTGTCGTCACCGAGCCGCCGGTGACCCAACAGTGGCTGGTGAACGGTGTGACCTACTACTACCGTGTCTCCGCCATCGAGTTTGGGGTGGAGAGCGGCCTTTCCGATGAGCAGACGGCCACCCCGCATGCATGGGTCTCGCCGGCCACCGCAGCGAACAGGGTGAATGATCTTATCTGGAACGGCACTCGGTTCGTGGCCGTGGGTGATGGAGGAACGGTGACGACGAGTACGGATGGTGAGATCTGGAGTGGTCGCGTATCGGGGACCACCGAATACCTTCGGGGTGTAACCTGGGAGGCGGGGCAATTTGTTGCTGTGGGCGATAGCGGAAAGATTCTCCTCAGCAATGACGGGCTTAGCTGGGTGAGTCATGACATTGCCAGTAACTACTATCTCTATGATGCAGTCAGTGACGGGTCACAGTTTGTGCTGGTGGGCGACCTGATTGGCAGTGCCAGCGAGGCGATCCTGCGCACGACGACGCCCGATACACCGGCTTCCTGGAGCAGCGCCTCAACCGTTCCGAATACGGGTAACCGGCTTGAAGCGATCACCTGGAACGGCGCTCTGTTTGTGTCCACCGGACAGAACGGATTGATACTGACCAGTCCCGATGCGGATAACTGGACCCGCCGGGGAAACGGGCTCACGCTGAACACCCTCAGGGCCGTGGTCTGGGCAGCGGATCAGTTCGTGGTGGTGGGGGATAACGGTACCGTTCTTACC
>JBEPXU010000153.1:0-5393 GCA_041641735.1 Ectothiorhodospiraceae bacterium | reverse complement strand
CACGCACCTTCTGCACGATAACCTGTTTGGCGGTCTGTGCGGCAATGCGGCCAAACTCAACGGACTCAATCTGTTCTTCAACGAAATCACCGGGCTGGATCTCAGGTTCTTCCACCTGCGCCGCGCTCAGGGTGATCTGGCGCTCGGGCTGCTCCAGTTGCTGTGTTTCGCTATCGTCGATCACCTCCCAGCGACGGAAGGTCTCGTAATCACCGTTCTCGCGATTGATATCCACACGAATGTCGACATCACCACCGTGTTTCTTCTTGGTAGCAGTCGCCAGGGCGATCTCCATCGCCTCAAAGATAATCTCTTTGGCAACGCCCTTCTCATTGGAAACTGCGTCTACAACCAGCAGGATCTCTTTGTTCATAACACAGCCTCTAACAGCCCTTCAGCTATCGTTCCCGCAATGGGACTCGAACCAATATGCAACCATCTGCCGGTTGCTACCATTCGTGGATCAGGTTCGCCTTCTCAATATTATCCAGCGCCAACAGGTATTCCACCCCATCCACTTCAATCACGACCTCACCATCCCTGATGCCGTGCATCCTTCCCTTGAACTTGCGCCGTCCCTCAAGCGGACTGCGCAATCGAATGTCTGCCAGACTCCCGCTGTAGCGCTCGTAGTGCTCTGCGGTAAACAGCGGCCTGTCCACTCCCGGGGAGGAGACCTCCAGGGTGTATTCACCCCGGATCGGGTCCTCAACATCCATCACAGCGCTCACCTGGCGACTCACCTCAGCGCAGTCCTCCACATCGATACCATCCTCGTGGTCGATGTAGATGCGCAGCACCGAATGCCTGCCCTGTGACAGATACTCGATACCCACCAGTTCAAAGCCAAGGGCAGTCACAGCGGGTTCGATGATTGCCTGTAACTGCGCGTTCGCCTGAGCCATATTTTCCCCGGAAACAAAAAATGGGCCTAAGGCCCATCCTGTAACATCCACAACTGGCGCGGGAGTATAGCGCTTTTTGCACCTCCAGTCACCCCGCCAGCCTGGACTACCTAACAAAAAGCCCCGAAATCGGGGCTTCCTGTACATCAATTTGGTAGCGGGGGCAGGATTTGAACCTGCGACCTTCGGGTTATGAGCCCGACGAGCTACCGAGCTGCTCCACCCCGCAATCGATGGCGCGTATACTACATAAGGAGTCGTGGTAGCGCAAGCCCGCATCACAATAAAGTCATAAAAAATCAGCGACGTTGCAGGTGATAACGCAGGTCGTGGCGATAAATGAATCCGGGCAGAGCAAAGACGAGGAAAAGACAGAAGGTCACAGCATAAAACTCCCACCCCTGGGGATAGAGTTCACCGTTCAGCTTTTTCTCCATCCCAAGGGATATAGCCCCGGTAATGAAATAGAGCACCAGCCACTCCAGCCAACGCCACCAGGCACGCTTGTGTCCGTCCTTGGGACGGCCGACAAGCAAAATACGTTCACTGAGCCAGGGTAAGTTGGCGGCAATGATGGCGATAACGATAACCAGCCATCCGCTCTGTACTGCTGTCATAAAAATTTCTCCGCATGGAAACGACAACGCCCCGGAAAAACCGGGGCGCTGCATAAAACCACAATTTAGCGGCACTGGCAAACCGTTGCGGTTATACCCCCATTGCCTGCATGCAAATAGTCATTAAGTCATCGGGCATTACCCCCAAAGCCAGTATGGCGATGGCATTGGCGCTGAGCACCGCCGCCAAATTGACACCGGGCTTGAGGCTGCTCTCATCTTCTGCGGCATCAAAGTACATCAGCTTGATCACGCGCAGATAGTAGAAGGCGCCGATGACCGAGAAGATCACCGCAACCGCCGCCAACCACATCAGATCGGCAGCAACCACCGCCTCCAGCACCGCCAGCTTGGCCCAGAAACCGATAAAGGGCGGCACACCGGCCATGGAGAACATAATGAACAGCATCATCAGGGCGAACCACGGACTGCGCTGGTTGAGCCCTTTGTAGTCCTCCAGGGAATCGGCCTCGAAACCTGCACGGCTCATCAGGATGACCATGCCGAAACCGCCCAGCCCCATGATGGCGTAAACGATGGCATAGAACATACCCGCCGCATACCCCTCTGGCGAACCGGACAGCACACCCAGCAACAGAAAACCGGCGTGGGAAATCCCCGAATAGGCCAGCATGCGCTTAATGTTCGCCTGGGCAATGGCAACCACGTTACCCACACCGATAGAGAGCACCGACAGCAACACCAGGATATCGTGCCACTGCGGCTGCAGGCTGGAGAGACCATCCACCATCAGGCGCATCAACATGGCAAAGGCCGCCAGCTTGGGCGCAGTACTGATAAACAGCGTAACGGCAGTAGGTGCCCCGTGATAAACATCCGGCACCCACATATGGAAAGGTACGGCGCCAAGCTTGAAGGCCACACCAACCAGCAGGAAAACCAGGCCGAAAACCAGCAACATCTGGTCGTAATCACCGGTCATGACCGCACGGCTCATCTCT
This sequence comes from Ectothiorhodospiraceae bacterium, assembly GCA_041641735.1. Lineage (GTDB taxonomy): Bacteria > Pseudomonadota > Gammaproteobacteria > Thiohalomonadales > Thiohalomonadaceae > JAPHTQ01. The sequence goes on along the minus strand of JBEPXU010000153.1, from coordinate 2,909 downwards.
GCCAGGTCCAGGGTGCCGGTCACACCATAAAGCATGGACATGCCGTAGAGCAGCATCGCCGAGGCCATGGCACCCAGGACAAAGTATTTCATCGCCGCCTCAGAGGCGGTACGGCTATCACGCTGCATCGCCACCAGGGCATAGAGCGCCAGCGACAGGAGTTCCAGGCCGAGGTAGATGGTGAGGAAGCTATGGGCCGAGATCAGCACCATCATCCCCAGCACCGCAAACAGGGCCAGAATGAAGAACTCCCCGCGGAACATCCCCCGCTCCCGCAGATAGCTACTGGAATAGAGGAACACCATAAATGCGGTGATATAGACGAATATCTTCAGTATCCCGGCCATCGGATCCAGGATAAAGGTCCCGCTGAAGGTCAGTTCACTGCCCTGGCCATAGAGTGACAGGCTGAGGATCAGGGCGCCGACCAGGGTGGCCTGGGTCAGCAGGTAGGTCACGACCCGGGTACGCTCGTTCAGAAACAGGTCGATAACCAGGATCAGCGAGGCCATACCGAGCACGAACATCTCCGGCATCGCAGGCACAAAGTTGGGCATATCGAAATTCATTCTTACGAGACTCCGTTACAGGGCAGCGGCCGGCAATTTGGAAACACCGATGTGGGCGACCAGGTGCTGAACCGTCGCCTCCATCACCTCAAGCAGTGGTGCAGGCCACAGGCCTACCCCCAGAACCATCACGGCGAGGACGGCGAGGAAGAGGAATTCCCGGGGTGTGATGTCATTAAGTGCGGCGACCTTTGCATTGCGCACCCTGCCGTAGATCACCCGCTTGACCATCCACAAGGTGTAGGCGGCACCGAGGATCAGGGTGGTGGCAGCGATAAAGGCGAGCCAGAAATTGGCCTTAAAGGCGCTGAGGATCACCATGAACTCACCGACAAACCCGGCGGTACCCGGCAGACCGGCATTGGCCATGGCGAACAGCACCATAAAGCCGGCGAACTTGGGCATGGTGTGCACCACGCCGCCATAGTCGTTGATTTCGCGCGAGTGCAGGCGGTCATACATGACACCGACACAAAGGAACATCGCACCAGAGACAAAACCGTGGGAGATCATCTGCACCATACCGCCCTCCAGTCCCATCGCTGCACCACTAAAGCTGCCTTCATTCGCTTCGGCGATACGCCAGGCGATAAAGAAACCCAGGGTGACAAAGCCCATGTGGGAAATGGAGGAGTAGGCGATCAGCTTTTTCATATCCTGCTGCACCAGGGCCACAAAACCGATGTAGACCACGGCAACGAGCGACAACAGAATCATCAGCCAGTCGAGGCTATGGCTGGCGTCCGGAACGATCGGCAGGGAAAAACGCAGGAAACCGTAGGCCCCCAGTTTCAGCATAATCGCCGCCAGAATCACCGAACCACCGGTGGGCGCCTGTACGTGGGCATCCGGCAGCCAGGTATGCACCGGCCACATCGGCACTTTCACCGCAAAGGCGATAAGGAAAGCAAGGAAGATCCAGATCTGCGCCGGACCACTGATGGTCACAGCATGGTAATCAAGGATGGAGAAGCTATTGGTCTGGGAATAGAGCCAAAGCAGCGCCACCAACATGAACACCGAGCCGAGGAAGGTATAGAGGAAGAACTTGAGGGTGGCGTAGACCCGGTTATCCCCACCCCAGATACCGATGACGATAAACATCGGGATCAGCATCGCTTCCCAGAAGACATAGAAGAGCATGGCATCGAGCGCCGCAAAGACGCCGATCATCAGCCCTTCCATGATGAGGAATGCTGCCATGTACTGGGCGGGACGCTTCTTGATCACCTCCCAGCCGGCGATCACCACCAGCACGGTCATAAAGGTGGTTAAAAGGATCAGCGGCATGGAAATGCCATCGACACCCAGTGAATAGTCGATATGGAAACGCTCAATCCACGCCACCGATTCGGTGAACTGCATCTGGTAGGTCGCTGTATCGAAACCGGTATAAAGCGGAATCGACAGCGCGAAGGTCAGCAGCGAAACCAGCAATGCCAACACCTTGGCCTCGAGGCCGGAACGGCCGCTCCCCGTCAACATCACCAGCAGGCCGCCGACGATGGGCGTCCAGATAACCAGACTCAGCAGTGGCAAATCAGAAAACATGCACCCTACCCTTATTTAAAATTTCTTTTTATGCGCCGACCACAAACATCAGGAACAGCGCCAGCAGTCCCAGGATCATGGCAAAGGCATAGCTATAGAGATGACCGGTCTGCACATGACGAACGATGGCCGAGACCATCCCCACCAGGCGCGCCGAACCGTTGACCAGCAGACCGTCAATGAGTGTTACATCCCCCACCTTCCAGAGTCCGGTACCGAGACCACGGCTACCGCCACCAAAGACAATTTCGTTAAAGTCATCGAAGCCGTACTTATTCACCAAAATAGCGTGGATCTGTTTGAGCCCGGGCATGGCAACGATCTTAGCCGGCAATTCGGTTCGCTTCATATAAAGGAACCAGGCCACAAAGACACCGGCTGCGGCCAGCCAGAAAGGTGCCGCAAGGAAACCGTGCCCCATCATGCCCCAGGCACTGTGAAAATCAATCTGACCCAACACATCGTGGGCAGGTGCTACCGCGATGGCCTCGCCAAAGAACTCACCGAAGACCATATCGCCAACAAAGAAGCCACCCACAAAGATGGAGGGAATCGCCAGCAAAATAAGTGGCACGGTGACCACCCATGGTGTCTCATGCAGGTGCGCACGGGTATGCTCGTCCATACGCTCTTTACCATGGAACACCAGGAAGTACATACGGAAGCTGTAGAGCGCGGTAATAAACACCCCGCTCAACACAGCGAAGTAGGCAAATCCGCTGCCTGCCAGGGTCGACTCATGGACCGCCTCGATAATCGAGTCCTTGGAGAAGAAGCCGGAGAAGCCAG
>JBEPXU010000152.1:0-5399 GCA_041641735.1 Ectothiorhodospiraceae bacterium | reverse complement strand
CAAAGATTGCCTGCTGAGTTACTACAGGCTACGTTAGGGATATGAATAAGCTGGGGAAGACCCTCATTACACTCATGCTACTGGCGGTAACCGCGTTGTTGCCGCTGTCGGGATATGCCGTGCCGGTACCGGCAGCGGATATGCCCCCCTGCGACATGTCTCTGGATACCCAGAACGATATCGAAGGCAAGGATTGCGGTCAGCTGCAGTGCGACGACTGCCTCACCTGTCATGGCTGTAGCCACTGCGCCGGTGCCGCCATCCTGGCTGGCGATGTGACGGCAAGCAGTCCGCTGCTCGCCCCTTCTTTTGCACGGCTTAGCGTGCGTTTACGTATTCTCTTCTTACCCTCCGATGCCCCACCTCCCCGCCGGGGCTGATATCTCCAATAACGAATCCGGTGGTCCAGTCTGAATTCAGGCAGACCCCAATACACATTCTTCGCACCGTGGTGCGGATAGCGTGAGGAGTATCACCATGAACTACAGAGTCCTTATGGCGGCTGCCGTGCTTGCGCTGGCGCCGATGAGTGTCCATGCCGGTGACGAGCGCGGTTATGGTATGGGTCCCGGCATGATGTACGGTCCGGGCGGTTATGGCCAGGGCATGGGGCCCGGCATGATGCAGGGCAATGACGGCTACGGTCGCGGTATGGGCCCCGGCATGATGTACGGTCCGGGCGGTTATGGCCAGGGTATGGGGCCCGGTATGATGCAGGACCAGCGCGGCTACGGTCGCGGTATGGGCCCAGGCATGATGCAAGGCCAGGGCGGCTACGGCCGCGGTATGGGTCCCGGAATGATGTACGGCCCGGGTGGTTATGGCCAGGGTATGGGTCACGGCATGATGTACGGCCCGGGCGGTTATGGCCAGGGTATGGGTCCCGGCATGATGCAGGGCCAGCGCGGCTACGGTCGCGGTATGGGTCCCGGCATGATGTATGGGCCGGGGTATGGCTACGGTCCACCGCAACACTATCGTCCCTATAGAGGGCAGGGACCGTACGGACCGATGATGCAGCAGGGGCCCGCACAGGGTGAATCCGAAGAGTAGACGAACAACGGCCGCGCTCGCCGCCTGGCGGGCGAGCCGTAAACAAGGATTTTGATTGATGAAAAAGATGATATTTTTAGGCCTGTTGCTGGTGCCACTGTTGAGTGGCTGCAACGAGGGCAACGGCAGTGGTATGGACCAGGAGCTGAGCGGCGGGAAGGATAATGGCGTGAGCGTGGACCGCGAGATGGACTTTGCCAAGGTGGCCCGTGGCGCCAGGCTCTATAAAATGAACTGTGCCGAGTGCCACGGCGAGAATGGACAGGGTGATCCGAACTGGCGGCAGCGTGATGCGGACGGAAATTTCCCGCCGCCGCCGCTAAACGGCACCGGGCACGCCTGGCACCACCCAAAGAAAATGCTTCACTACGTCATCGCCAACGGCAGCCCGGGCGGTCAGGGCAATATGCCCGGCTGGGGAGATGAGCTCAGCGATGAGGAGATCGAGGCCATCATCGCCTGGTTCCAGTCAAAATGGCCGGACCAGGTTTATGCCGCCTGGCAACGGAACAACCGTTCTACGGAGCAGGGCGGCTAGTGCTGATCACCGCGGCGGCAGCGGATGCCGCCGCCTCCCTTGAAGCGTCCGCACCTGGGCGCCATATCCACTCTATTGCTCTTAAAACGAATACACTCTAAAGGAGATACCATGTACGGATTTTTTACCAATCTTAGCGGCGATTTCGACGATGCCGTCGATAAGGTGACCGAAGCGCTCAAGGCCGAGGGTTTCGGTGTGCTGACGGAGATCGACGTCAAGGCCACCCTCAAGAAGAAGCTGGATATCGACAAGCGCCCCTACAAGATTCTTGGCGCCTGTAATCCCAAACTGGCCAACCAGGCCATCGACGCCGAGCCGGACATCGGGCTGCTGCTGCCATGCAATGTTGTGGTGCGCGAGGCGGATGATGGTAGCATTACGGTCGGTTTCATGGATCCGGCGTCCGTATTGGGCCTGGTCGGTCGGCCGGAACTGGAGAGCCTCGGCGGCGAAGTACGCAGCAAACTCGAGCGGGTGCGCGACGCGCTGCAGGACTAGCTCGTCATTATCAGCAGTGGGCAACGGCGGTCTGCCGTTGTCCCTGACCTACCAGGCCGTAGTCGAGGCAAAGTAAGTATGCTAGAGGATTCCCCCTTCCTGCCTGAGAACGAGGCGGCCTACCAGCAGTGGCGCGAGCAGAAGCTGGCGGACTACCCGACCGATGCGGCGGCGTTGATCGTGGATGTGAGCAATCCGCCGGAACTCAGCGATGCGGAATACGAGGCGCTGATTTGGCGCCTGCGAAAAACCAATATGGCGATCTATCGCACACCGCTTGATGGTAATCCCGACAAGGCGATCCCGCGAGCTATGGCCGCACGCTTCGGTCTCGTCCATCTCGACAGCAACCTGCTGGCCGATGACGATGGACTGACCTCCATTACCGTCAATCCGGAGGGGGACCATCCCCGCTATATTCCCTACACAAACCGACCGATCAACTGGCACTGCGACGGTTATTACAACACCGGCGAGAAACAGATCCGCGGCATGCTGCTCCACTGCGTTCAGCCGGCGGCGGAGGGGGGAGACAACCAGCTGCTGGACCCCGAAATCGCCTACATCCTGCTGCGTGACGCGAACCCGGATTACATCCGTACCCTGATGGCCCCCGATGTGATGACCATCCCGCCCGGCAAGGACGGTGAGGGTAATGAGCGCGGTCCCTCTATCGGTCCGGTTTTCTCCATCCACGAGGCGAGCGGTTCGCTGCACATGCGTTATACCGCGCGCAAGCGCAATATCGAGTGGAAGGACGATGCCGCCACCGCCGAGGCATTAGCGGCGCTGGATAAGATTCTCAACGGCGAGAACCATCCCTATATCTTCCGCGGTCGACTGGAGTCGGGTATGGGGCTTCTGTGCAACAATGTGCTGCATACCCGCGACGGTTTTGCCGACCACCCTGATGCACCGCAACGACTGCTCTTCCGCGCCCGCTATTTCGATCGTATTAGTGGCACCTGATCCCCGTTGATATAAATCAAGGTCAAGCTGTATCCCTGCGCCGATAATCCGGCGCAGGAGGTACAGGCAATGAATACATTCACAAGCTTCATGGGTGGTGACCACCACCGATGCGATCAGTACTTTGCCGCCGCCGAGTCGGCGGTGGACAGTGGCGACTGGCAACAGGCCGGCACGGCACACCAGCAATTTATCGGCGCGATGCAGCAACACTTCGCTATGGAGGAGGAGTTGTTGTTCCCCGCCTTCGAACAGGCCAGCGGCAACCCGGCGGGACCGACAACGGTGATGCGGCATGAACATGAGCAGATGCGGGCGCTGTTTACCGAGATGGATCAGGCTTTGGCGCAGCAGGATAGCGATAGTTACCTGGGGGCATCGGAAACGCTGCTCATCCTGATGCAGCAACACAACGCCAAGGAGGAGCAGATCCTCTATCCGATGAGCGAACGCCTTCTCGCCGAACGGCAGGAGACATTGCTGGCCGAGATGCAGGCGCTGGGGACCTAGCCGATGCCAGAGCGTGTTCTTGATGTTAGTGAGCTGGAGGCACCGGAGCCCCTACTGCGTGCCATCGAGACTGTGCAAACCCTCGAGCCGGGTGAATTTCTGCGCTTTTGTCACCGCATGAAACCCTGCCACCTCTACCGGTTTCTCGACGAGAACGGCTTTCATGCGGATACCCGCCACGGTAATGACTACGAGTGTGAAGTTTTTATCTGGCGCGATGGCGATGAGGTCGCAGCCGGGGAGGCACAAGAGCTGGCCGCAGAGTTGAGAGCCTGGTCGGAGGGGTGAGCATGAACTACACCGCACTCTCACTGAACCAGACTCCACCGCTTTCGGTGCCGCTGCCCTATTTCCTTGCGGCACCGCTGTTTGCTGCCGTGGCAGCCATGGGCCTTCTCTTTGCCGGCCCTGAGTTTCTTGCCAGTCGTTGGACACCGGGGATGTTGGCACTTACTCACCTGCTAACGGTCGGTTTTCTGGGTACCACCATGCTGGGGGCGATGCAGCAGCTGGTGCCGGTGCTGGTCGGTGTGCCGTTACCGTCACAACGAGCTGTGGCCTATCTTCTATTCCCGCTCTGGATAGCCGGTGCCTGTCTGCTTATCCTGGGTATGGGGCGCGCCACACCTGTTATGGTGCAGAGTGGTGGTGCTTTATTGGCACTGGCTGTCGGCGTGTTCGTGTTACTGGTTGGATACAGTCTATGGCGCTCAAGCTCACGCCATGCCACGGTAAGGTCGATGGCACTGGCTATCGCCGCCCTTGCGGTCACGGTTTCCCTGGCGCTCTATCTCATTCTGTCTTTCTCCGGTCAGTTGCCACTGGCCCACCCTCTGACCGGGTTGCACATCGGTTGGGGCAGTATTGGCTGGGTGTTCATTTTGTTGGCTGGGGTGGCCTACCAGGTCGTGCCGATGTTCCAGATAACCCCCGAATACCCGCTGACACTGCGCAAGTGGCTGGCGCCTGCAGTGTGGGGAATCCTGGTTCTCTGGAGTCTTCAGGGATTCTTTGCGCCGTTGATTCACAGTGCCTGGCTGCTCGCCGCGGGACTCGTGGTATTTGCCCTGCAGACGTTGCGTCTGCAGGCACGGCGCCGACGTAAGTTGGCGGATGTCACCCTCGATTTTTGGCGACTGGCCATGGTGTCTCTCACGTTGTCGGTGCTGGTTTGGGCGTTCGGGCAACGATTTTCCGGTATACCCGTGGAGTTGCTGGTGGGTCTGTTATTCTTTGTCGGCTTCGCCCTCTCCGCGGTGAATGGGATGCTCTATAAGATCGTGCCGTTCCTGATCTGGTTGCACCTGAACAATCGCCTACAGCAGGCGGGGCAGTGGCAGGGGAAAGTGCCGAATATGAAGCAAGTGGTTCCTGAGCGGCATGCACGCTGGCAGTTTCGCCTGCATGTATCGGCCCAGTTTTTGCTGATAGCGGGTTTAGTGATTCCGGTTGTGCCGATACAAGCGGGGGCGGCCCTGTGGCTGCTGAGTAGTCTGGCGTTGGGGTGGAATCTGACGGGGGCTTTGCGGCTCTACCTCCGTATTGCGAAGGAGAGCCGCCAAGCGATGGCCTAGGCGGTCACCTTGGGGTCGTTGCCGGTGAGCAGATAGGTCAACAGGTCCTGAACCGAACGGAGCTGGTCACCGAACGGTAGCGGCTCGGAGCCGCGGAAGAACAGCCCCTTGTCCACGTTACCCATCACGGCCGCCTCCAGCTGAGTGTCGATGCAGAACTGGCCGGAACCCGGATCGCCGTCCTTGAGGCCGCAGTGGGTCAGGCACTCGAACCAGACCGCGCACTTGCCCTTTTCCGGCGTGGCGCGGGAGCG
>JBEPXU010000151.1:0-5430 GCA_041641735.1 Ectothiorhodospiraceae bacterium | reverse complement strand
TGCGGAACAGACTGACACTCCGCTGCTTAGCTCCCCCCACAACAGCCATCGCGTAATCAATGATATCGGTTTTCACCTGCGCAGCCTGGTTGCCGATATGCAAGTAGTGCATGGGGTATTTATGGACGTTCTTGGCATCGGCGTTCTGCTTACTGGCGAAAGCGCCATCGGCAAAAGCGAGCTGGCACTCGAACTGGTCACCCGGGGTCATCGCCTAATCGCCGATGACGCTCCCCTTTTTGTCCGTATCGCTCCGGGCACCCTGGTCGGCCACTGCCCCGAGGTCCTCCAGAACTTCCTTGAGGTTCGTGGCCTTGGGGTATTGAACGTCAGGGCAATGTTTGGGGATGTTGCGGTCAAACAGGATATGCAACTTCACCTCATCGTGAACCTGACACCGGTTGAGTTGGAGCAGCTACAGCAACTCGATCGCCTCAACGGTACACGTCGCAAGCGGCAGATACTCGAGGTTGAGGTGGCCGAGGTCGATCTTCCCGTCGCGCCCGGGCGGAGTCTGGCCGTCCTGGTTGAGGCCGCAGCGAGAAACCACATCCTGTATACTAATGGCTATGATTCGGCTCAGGACTTTATTCACAGACAACGCGAGCTAATCCGAAACGAGAACCCATGAGGTTATTGATCATCAGTGGCACCTCCGGTGCCGGAAAGAGCGTCGCACTCCATGCACTGGAGGATACTGGCAGCTATTGTATTGATAACCTCCCCATGGCGCTGTTGCCCGCCTTTGCCAAGGAGGTCTCCGGTGCTCGCAAGGAGTCATACGAGAGCGTTGCGGTCGGTATCGACGTACGCAACCTCAACAATGATTTCGAGGCCTTCCCTGCAGTGCTAAAAGAGGTGGGCACAAGCGGACTCGACTACGAGGTAATTTTCCTTGATGCCAATGATGAGACACTAATCAAGCGTTTTAGTGAAACGCGTCGCCGCCATCCCCTGACCGACAACGAAGTCCCCCTGGAGGAAGCCATCCTGCAGGAACGGATGATGCTTCGGCCAGTGATCAGTCAGGCGGACATGCAAATCGATACCACCCGCACCAATGTCCACCAACTGCGCGACCTGGTGCAAAAGCGCATTGGCGGGCGCAGCACACCGACCATGTCGGTGCTATTCGAATCATTCGGCTTTAAACATGGCCTGCCGGTTGAGGCGGACTTTGTTTTTGATGTACGCTGCCTACCCAATCCACACTGGGAGCCACATCTGCGCGCAATGACGGGGTGTGACTTGGAAGTGGCACACTTTCTGGAGAATCATTTCGAGGTAAACCGCATGTTCGATGCGATAAAGAACTTTATCGAATCATGGCTACCCCAGTTTGCCGCCGATAATCGCAGTTACCTGACCATTGCCATCGGCTGCACTGGCGGTCAGCACCGTTCGGTCTACTTCGTGGAGCGCTTGTCGAATTACTTTCGCGACATACAACATCGGGTGCTGACCCGTCATAGGGAACTATCATGAGCGTATCCCTGCTTATCGTTGCACATGCACCACTGGGACATGCAGTCCTGAAAGTGGCCACCGGTACATTGGGCCATAACCCGATCAAAACAGCCGTTCTGGATATCGTCAGGGACAGCGAACCGGACATCGCCAAAATCGAGGCCCAGCGTATGGTCGAGGAGATGGACGATGGTGATGGCGTACTCGTACTGACCGACATCTACGGTTCTACCCCCAGCAATATCGCCTGTGCCCTGCTGGAGAAGGAGAACGTACGCATCGTTACCGGCATTAATCTTCCCATGCTCTTTCGGGTTATGAATTACGCTAAACTTGATCTTGCCAGTCTGACCGAAAAGGCCGTCAGCGGCGGACATGACGGAGTCATGCTTCACGACCCCCTCTGCCGCACCGACAAACTCAACCATGCTTAGCAAAGAAATTACCATTATCAATAAGCTGGGACTGCATGCACGGGCGGCCGCCAAGTTCGTCAATCTGGCTTCCGGCTTCGAAAGCGAAATCAATATCAGCCGTAATGGCCGAACCGTAAACGGAAAAAGCATTATGGGTGTAATGATGCTTGCGGCAAGTTGCGGCAGCAGCATAGAGTTGTCGATCTCGGGCAGTGATGAAGAGCAGGCCCTGCAACAACTCGAACAACTGATTCAGGACCGTTTCGGCGAAGAGGCGTAGTTCTCACCTCGTCACTATTTGCCGAAAAGCAACAGGGCATCCGGCACATAGCCAGGTGCACCCTTACGAACCGCACCGGCGGTAGGAGGTGGTCACCGTGCCACTGTCACTTTCCGGTATTGCAGTATCCCGCGGCATTGCCATCGGCAAGGCGCGAATACAGCAGCACGGACAGGTCGACATCGTCGAATACGTGTTACCCGAGGCACACGTCAATGATGAAGTGGCGCGCTTCGAGGCAGCCGTCGCACACGCACGGCAACAGCTCCAGACCCTTCGTAACAAAATCCCTTCCGACACCCCGCAAGACATCTCCTCGTTTATCGATACCCACCTGCTGATGCTAGAGGACAGCATGCTCTCCCGCATACCGGCAGAACTTATTCGCAAACACCGCTGTAATGCGGAGTGGGCATTGAAACTCCAACAGGATGCCCTGGTGCAGACCTTTGATGCCATGGATGATCCCTACCTCAAAACACGTCGCGACGATGTTGAACATGTCGTCCACCGCATTCAACAGATTCTGCTCCATGAGGAACAACAGCCCGGCGCCATCGAGTATGACCACGACGAGGCCAGGGTCGTGTTGGCCGTGGACCTCTCTCCGAGCGACATGGTATTGCTACATCAACATAGTGTTGCAGCCATTGTCACCGAGCGGGGCGGCCCGCTCTCCCACACAGCCATCATCGCCCGCAGCCTCGGTATCCCTGCAATTGTAGGCGTTGCGCATGTCCATCAATACCTGCATGACGGTGAGCAGGTGGTGGTCGATGCCAACCACGGTACCCTGCTCTGTGGACTCGAACAGGAGGCGCTCAAACAGTTCGGTCGCCTTCAGCGTCAGGAAAAGCATGCAAAGAAGGCGCTGGCGAAACTCAAGGACGAACCGTCCGTCACCCGCGATGGCGTCGCGATCACGCTGCATGCCAATATCGAACTGTTCGAAGATATTGCGGCTATGCGACGGTCCGGCGCCAATGGGGTCGGCCTCTACCGGACCGAATTCCTCTACATGAATCGTGAGCGGCCACCGAGCGAGAAGGAACAACTCCAGGCCTATCGCAGTATGATTCGAAGACTGAAAGGGGCGCAGCTGACCATACGTAGTCTGGACCTGGGGGCCGATAAAGAGGTGGATACCGGCACCGTCAGCTGCACCAACCCGGCGCTCGGACTCAGGGCGATACGCCTTTGTCTCAAGGAGCAGGCGCTGTTCCGCACACAACTCAGGGCGATCTTGCGCGCCTCGGCCGATGGTCCCGTCCGCCTGCTCATTCCCATGCTGACCAATTTGGATGAATTACGCCAGGTCCTGATGCTGATTGACGAGGTTAAACGAGAGCTTAGGCGTGAGAAAAAGCGCTTCGACGAAGCAATCCCGGTCGGCGGCATGATTGAAGTTCCGGCCGCGGCTCTTTGTGCCGATATGTTCGCCCGACAACTGGACTTTCTCTCTATCGGTACCAATGACCTGATGCAATACACTCTGGCCACCGATCGCCTTGACGATACCGTCAGTCACCTGTTCGATCCGCTCAATCCCGGTGTGCTCCGGCTGATAGAAGGTGTCATTCGTGCCGGCAATAAAGCTGGCATTCCCGTCGCTATGTGTGGGGAAATGGCCGGTGACCCTTCACTGACCCGTCTACTTCTGGCGCTGGGATTAGAGGAGTTCAGCGCCCCACCCGCTACCCTGCTTGAGGTAAAAAGGATTATCCGGGAGAGCGACATCAGACAATTAAATCGTCAACTGGGTGGCCTGCTCGCCGGCCATGACAGTGAAAGCCTGAGCCGGGCTCTCGCCGAACTCGAGCAGAATCACAAAAATTTCATCTTCGATTAAGACCTCTTATATTCCCTCGCCTCACGACGCTTGTTACACTTTAACTATGTGACCAAGGGGCGAACATGGCTGACGCAGCAGAAAAAGATACCGCGCACGAACGGCTGGATAATCTGCAACTTGCGCTGCAGCAGGACGATATCGAGCAGGTTCGCCTAATCCTTCACGAACTGCATCCGGCAGAGATCGCCCTGCTGCTGGAATCCCTGCCGCACGATCAGCGCACCATCGTCTGGGATCAGGTCGACCCCGCCTTCGATGGCGATATTCTCCTCTACGTCAATGACAACCTGCGTGCCAGCCTCATCCGAGACATGGAATCGCATGAGCTGGTCGCGGCGGCGGAAACCCTTGCCCCGGACGATCTTGCCGACCTACTTCCGGAGATGCCGGAGGATGTCATCCAGCAGATCCTGCAGAACCTGGACGAGCAGCACAGGGAGAGACTCGAAGCAGTTCTCCCCTACCCGGAAGATACCGCCGGCGGTTTGATGAATGTCGATACCATCACTATCCGGGCGGATATTAGCCTGGATGTGGTGATACGTTATCTGCGCTTTATCGGCAAGCTGCCGGAGACCACCGATAACCTTGTCGTGGTCGACCGTGAAGGCAAATACCTTGGACTGCTGCCCCTGACAACATTACTGACAGAAAATCCTGCGGCAAGTGTCGGTAAGGTGATGTTTCGCGATGTCGACGGGATCAGTGCCGATACACCAGCTCAGGAAGTCGCCACCCTGTTCGAACATCGCGATCTGGTCTCCGCCCCCGTCGTCGACGAAAAAGGCAAGCTGCTCGGCCGTATCACCATCGACGATGTGGTCGACGTGATCCGGGATAAGGCCGACCACGATTTCATGGGTATGGCCGGCTTGACCGAGGAGGAGGATATCTTCGCCCCGGTAATCGCCAGCAGTCGCCGGCGCGCCGTCTGGCTGGGAATCAATCTGCTCACCGCCTTGCTTGCCTCGTGGGTGATCGGCCTGTTCGATGCCACCATTGAGAAACTGGTCGCACTCGCGGTGCTGATGCCGGTGGTCGCGAGCATGGGTGGTATTGCCGGCAGCCAGACACTCACCCTTGTAATTCGTGCGATGGCACTGGGTCAGGTAAGCACCAGCAATGCCCGTCGGCTGCTCAACAAGGAGCTCATCGTTGGTCTGCTCAATGGCTTGACCTGGGCAATGGTGCTGGCACTCGTTGCCGGCTTCTGGTTCGACAATTCGGCACTGGCGCTGGTGATCGGCGCGGCCATTATCATCAATCTTTTCGTCGCTGCACTAAGCGGAGCAACCATTCCACTGCTTCTGCGCAAACTGGGAGCGGACCCTGCCCTGGCCGGTAGTGTCGTGCTCACCACCGTGACCGATGTTATCGGTTTCTTTGCATTTCTCGGGCTGGCCACCCTGTTCCTG
>JBEPXU010000150.1:4643-5431 GCA_041641735.1 Ectothiorhodospiraceae bacterium | reverse complement strand
GCCCAATTGAGTGAGTGGAGAGCACGTCGTTACAAGCGGCGTGATAACAGGGGAGAGTAAGCATGCATTTCAAACTATTGGTTGCCCTGGTTGAGGACGACAAGACCGACGCGGTACTGGAAGCTGCGCGTGAGGCGGGTGCCACCGGGGCCACGGTCCTGAATCAGGCCAGGGGGGAGGGGATAAAGAAAAACAAGACCTTCTTTGGTCTCTCCCTGGAGTCTCAGCGCGATATGGTGATGTTCCTGGTAGAAGAACACATGAGCCGAAAAATCCTTGAGAAAATTGCAACGGTGGGACAGTTTGACGAGAAGCCGGGGACGGGGATCGCTTTTCAAATCGATGTGGAAGATGCCGTAGGCGTTGTCCATCAGGTTGAGACACTGAGTCAAGCGGTTGAGGAGGAGATCTGATGAGTAGTGAAAGAGTGGTGGTGCGTGTATCGGATGTCATGAAACCGCACTTCGACATGGTGGACGGAATGGCAACGGTGCAGGATGCGATATCAACCATGAAACATGTTGACACCAAGTGCCTCATCGTTAACAAGCGTCACGACGACGATGAGTACGGGATGCTGCTGATTTCGGATATTGGCCGCAAGGTCCTTGCCAAGGATCGTGCCCCGGAGCGTATCAATGTTTACGAGATAATGGCCAAGCCGGTGATTACCGTCGATCCGGATATGGATATACGTTATTGCGCCCGGTTGTTTGATCGTTTTCACCTGTCACGTTGTCCTGTGGTTAACGGCAACGGTAAGGTGGTTGGCATTGTCAGTTATACCG
>JBEPXU010000150.1:0-4633 GCA_041641735.1 Ectothiorhodospiraceae bacterium | reverse complement strand
CCGATCTGGTTCTGCGCGGACTGTTTACCGAAGTCGAATAGCTGACAACTCTTATCATGGCAACGCGACAGCTGACTCAGTTTGATTTTCACCATGTGCTGGCCGAGACCGACGGTCTTAGCCTGGTCTTCTTTACTTCGCCCGGTTGCGGAGCCTGTCGTCATCTGAAGCGTATCCTTGAGGAGCAGGCCGATGAGTTTTCATCAATCCACCTGTTTGAGGTGGATGCACAACAGGAGATGGCGCTGACAAGGGAGTTTGAGGTGTTTCATTTGCCCGCACTGTTTTTATTCCAAAATGGCCAATATCACGCTCCTATCCAAGCCGAGCCAAGCCCCGGGAGTCTCTGGTTGGCGATCGAGGAGGCACTGGCTGCCGAACCCCAGGAGGCGCCATGACGATTTCCGTGAATACCCATAGCGGTCTACTGCATGGGGCCAGGCGGGTCGACTCGCCCAATTGGGATGAGCGTCCGGATGATACCGAACCGGATCTTATAGTGATCCACAGCATAAGCCTCCCCCCGGGAGAGTATGGTGGACCGTGGATCGATGCCCTGTTTACCAATACGCTTGATCCGCAAGGCCATCCCTATTTTCGCGACATCTACCAACTCCGTGTCTCCTCCCACCTGCTTATTCGTCGCGATGGTGAGGTTGTGCAGTATGTCCCTTTCCACCGGCGTGCCTGGCATGCCGGCGTTTCCAGCTACCAGGGGCGTGAGCGGTGCAATGATTTTTCCATCGGTATCGAGCTGGAGGGGAGTGACAACGTCCCCTATGAGGTGGTGCAGTACCGGGTGTTGGCGGATGTGATCACAGCGTTACAGGCCGCCTACCCCAGCCTGCAGCGGGAAAATATCACGGGGCACAGTGATATTGCGCCGGGGAGAAAAACCGATCCGGGACCGGCATTTGATTGGAATACCCTTTTTGCCGAACTGGGCCAACAGGCACCTGCTTGAAAAGCTTCCGTCGAAGGTTGAAACTATAGCTTATGGCACTTATCGCGATCATCATCAGTCTGATAGCTGAACGTTTCCTCGGTTCGATGGAAGAGTTTAGGCGCTTTGGCTGGTTTCGGCGATATGTTGGCTTGATGGCGTCCCGTCTCACTGCCATTCCTTTTCTCAACGGTTCTGCTGGCGTCATTCTGCTACTGCTCATTCCTCTGGGGCTCGCGTGGGCCGCCGACTACTACCTTAGTCACTGGTGGATCGTCCTGGGCCTCGGTTTCGCCATTTTTGTCCTGTTGTTCAGTTTTGGTCCCACCGACCTGGAGGCGGAGGTGGAGGCCTACGTTGATGCCCGGGAACGTGGCGACAAGGAGTCCGCCTACTGGCATGCCAGCGAGTTACTTGGTGAGCAGCCCCCTGAGGACTCTGCGGCCCTGACGCATCGCATTATTGAAAATACCCTGATTGAGGCTAACGAGCGACTGCTGGCGGTACTGTTCTGGTTTTTGCTGCTCGGGCCGGCAGGTGCGTTGTTGTATCGTCTCGCTTCGGAGTTAGCGCGCTCTATGGCGAGTGATGACAGCCCGATCTCTGAGGCCTCCCTTCGTCTCCATGCCATTTTGGCTTGGTTACCCGCAAGGATGTGTGCGTTGGCCTATGCGCTGGCCGGCAGTTTTGTCTATGCACTCCGGGCATGGCGGAACCAGGGCGGAAACTGGTATGAGACAACACCGGCCATACTGATTGCCAGTGGTTTGGGCGCACTCGGTTATGAACCAGGGGATGAGGAATCTCAGCAGGAAAGTGAGACGGAAATGGTGCACGAAACGCTTTCTCTGGTACGCCGCGCGGTATTGGTGTTTCTCAGCACCCTGGCACTTTTTACCCTAGCGGGCTGGTTTTCCTGACGCCGATTATCTCTCTTCCTCCCTAAGCAGCAGCTGATAGAATCCGTTATTATTCCCCCCCTTTTCTTCAGTGGATGGTTGTTGTTGATGCGTGAATTGATTCTCGGCGGGGCCCGCTCGGGTAAAAGTGGTCTGGCCGAAAAACGCGCTGTAGGTTCAGGGCTCGAAGTTATCTACATCGCTACGGCTCAGGCCCTGGATGGTGAGATGGCAGCGCGAATACTCCATCACCAGGAGCGGCGGCCCACTCATTGGCTATTGGTAGAAGAGCCCCTTGAGCTCGCTAAGGTGCTACGCCAGCATGCCTCGCCGGATCGTTGCCTGCTAGTTGACTGCCTTACCTTGTGGCTAAGTAATCTGTTGACCGATGAATCGCTCCACAGCGAGGCCTATGAACGTCATAGGGAGGAGTTTCTGCAACTGTTGCCTGAACTGCCCGGAGAGATTGTGCTGGTCGGCAACGAGGTGGGAATGGGGATTGTTCCCATGGGCGAGATTAGCCGCCGGTTTTGCGATGAGAGCGGTCGTCTGAACCAGGCGGTCGCCGAACGGTGCGAGCGGGTTACCTTTGTTGCCGCCGGTTTGCCACTGACCCTGAAAGGATAAAGATGAATACAAAATGGTTGTATGCCCCCTGTGCCAAGCTCGATCAGGATGCGATGGTTGAGGCCGGGATACGCCAGGGGCAGCTTACCAAGCCCCCCGGTTCACTCGGACGTTTGGAGGAGCTTGCCGTGCAGTTGGCTGGTCTGCAGGGCACGACGCGCCCGCAGCTGGAACAGATCGTGATCACTGTGTTTGCCGCTGATCACGGTGTGGCAGCGGAGGGGGTATCGGCCTTTCCCCAGGAGGTGACCACGGCGATGATCAGTAACTTCGCCCGCGGTGGTGCGGCGATCAGCGTGTTGGCCAAAGAGCTCGGGGCGCGACTCGAGGTGGTCAATGTCGGTGCGAACAATGAAACCAATGGTCTTCCCGGTGTCATCGAGAATCGAGTTGCGCCCGGCACGGCTAACTTCGTCCGAGAGGCGGCGATGAGCGAAGCGCAACTGCTAAAGGCCCTGGGCTGTGGCCGCGAGGCGGTGGAGCGGGCGGTGGCCGACGGGGCGCAACTTTTCATCGGCGGCGAGATGGGCATTGCCAATACCACAGCGGCCACGGCGGTGGCCTCGGTTCTTCTGTCGCTCAAGCCGGCCGAGCTTGCCGGTCCCGGCACCGGTCTCGATGCCGCCGGGATCTCCCATAAGGCGGCGGTGATCGAAAAGGCCCTGGCCCTGCACGGGCTGGATGCCAAAGACCCGCTGGAGATACTGCGCTGTGTCGGCGGCTTCGAGATCGCCGCCCTTTGTGGTGCCTATCTCACTGCGGCACAACGCGGCCTGCCACTACTGGTGGACGGCTATATCGCCACGACGGCTGCACTGCTGGCGTTACGTATCAATCCCGGATGCGAGCCGTGGCTGATGCTCTCCCACGCCTCCGCCGAGCCGGGCCATGCCGCGCTGGTCGAGGCCTGCGGCAAGCAGCCCCTGCTGGATCTGGGCATGCGCCTGGGCGAGGGTAGCGGGGCGACGGTCACTGTGCCGTTGTTGCGCCAGGCCTGTGCACTGCACAATAACATGGCCACCTTTGCCGAAGCGGGTGTGGCCGACGGTTCGTGAATGAAAGAAGCAATTCTATGAGTGACCAACCGACTATTATCGATATCATCCGCCACGGCGAGCCGGTCGGCGGCTCAAAATACCGCGGCCAGATCGACGACCCGCTGAGCGAGAAGGGTTGGCAGCAGATGCGCGATGCCGTGGACGGTCGTGACGAGTGGCAACATATCGTCTCCTCCGATCTCAGCCGCTGTGCAGCATTCGCGCACGAAGTCTCGCAGAGGCTGGGTATAGGACTGGAGCTGGAGTCGCAGTTTCGCGAGGTTGGTTTCGGCAGCTGGGAGGGCAAGACTGCCAAAGAGCTGCTGGAGGCGGACCCGGAGGGCACCGCCGCCTTCTGGCGTGACCCCATCAACAACACCCCAGCCGGGGCCGAACCGCTGCGCGACTTCCAGCAGCGTATTGTTACCGCCTGGAACGGGCTTATCGAGCGCCATGCCGGCAGGCACATCCTGCTGGTGGGCCACGCTGGGATGATGCGTATTCTGCTGCTCAATGCCCTGGGCCTGCCGCTGGAGAGCTTCTACCGTTTCGACCCGCGCAACGCGAGTATCGTGCGGGTGCGTATCGATACCGGCCGCTACGGCGAGGCCTTCCATCAACTGGTCTTCCCCGGGCCGTAATGCAGGCCTTTCTCATCGCGCTGCAGTTTCTCACCCGACTGCCGGTGCCGGCTGGCGGGGAGTACTCCCCTGAACGTGTCGGTCGTTCGCTGGCCTGGTATCCGCTGGTCGGACTGCTCATCGGCCTGCTGCTGTGGCTGGCCGACTGGCTGCTGCCGGGGCAGGCGCCGTTGCTGACGGCGGCAGTACTGCTGACGCTGTGGGTGGGCCTGACCGGGGCGCTGCATCTGGATGGCCTGGCCGACAGTGCCGATGCCTGGGTTGGCGGGCTGGGTAACAGGATGGCGGATCGAGATAGTTGATTAACTTTACTGCTGAGCAGTACGTCGACGATGTTCTCAATGGCGAACAGGCGGCCTGTACGTGGGTGAGCCTGACGCCGGAGGGGAGCGGGGTCGCCGTGCGCACGGAGAACCAGGTGGGCAATTGCCAGCAGGTGGCCGACACCACCGTGTCGGTGCGTGACCGCGTGATTTTCCGGCGTTC
>JBEPXU010000149.1:0-5449 GCA_041641735.1 Ectothiorhodospiraceae bacterium | reverse complement strand
CCGATCTAGAACAGAGGCCCGCCTCGTCGGGGCGGGCCGTCCAAACGGAGGATAAGTCACTATGAAAATGGTCACAGCAATCATTAAGCCCTTCAAGCTCGATGACGTGCGTGAAGCCCTCTCCGATATCGGGGTGCAGGGTATCACCGTCACCGAGGTCAAGGGTTTCGGTCGGCAGAAAGGCCACACCGAGCTCTATCGTGGAGCCGAGTATGTGGTGGATTTTCTGCCCAAGGTAAAGGTTGAAGCAGCGGTAGCTGCCGACCTTGTGGATCAGGTTATTGAAGCGATCTCCAAGGCGGCCAATACCGGCAAGATCGGCGACGGCAAGATCTTCGTCTCCAGCCTGGAACAAGTTGTACGCATTCGTACCGGTGAGTCCGGTCCGGAAGCGTTGTAACCCTATCAGGAGGGTAACGAGATGGAAGCAGTAACAGAAGTTAAATATGCGTTGGATACCTTTTATTTCCTGGTATCCGGTGCACTGGTAATGTGGATGGCCGCGGGCTTTGCGATGCTCGAATCCGGTCTGGTGCGTGCTAAAAACACCGCAGAAATTCTAACGAAAAACATCGTTCTGTACGCGATTGCCAGCATCATGTACATGCTGGTCGGCTACAACATTATGTATGGCGATGGTGTCAGTTCGGTAATCCCGGGTATCGGTTTCCTGCTTGGGGCTGACAACACCCTGGAAGAAGTGCTTGCGAGCAATGGTGACATTTACTATTCAAATATGTCTGACTTCTTCTTCCAGGTTGTATTCGTAGCGACCGCGATGTCTATCGTGTCCGGTGCCGTTGCAGAGCGTATGAAGCTCTGGGCGTTCCTGGCCTTCTCTGTGGTTATGACCGGCTTTATCTATCCGGTACAGGGTTTCTGGACCTGGGGCGGTGGTTTCCTGAGTGAGCTTGGTTTCTCTGACTTTGCGGGTTCAGGTATCGTGCACATGGCTGGTGCAGCTGCTGCGCTGGCAGGTGTCCTGCTGCTGGGTGCTCGGAAGGGTAAATACGGCAAGAACGGCGAAATCAATGCCATTCCTGGTGCCAACCTGCCGCTGGCTACCTTGGGTACCTTCATCCTGTGGCTGGGCTGGTTCGGTTTCAACGGCGGTTCCGAGCTGATGGTTTCCAATGTGGGTGAAGCCAATGCGACTGCCAAGGTCTTTGTGAACACCAACATGGCCGCTGCCGGTGGTGTGGTTGCCGCACTGCTGACCGCACGTATGCTGTTCGGTAAGGCTGACCTGACCATGGCGCTTAACGGTGCCCTGGCTGGTCTGGTTGCTATCACTGCTGAGCCGCTGGCTCCTGGTGCAGGTACTGCAACCATTATCGGTGCTATCGGTGGTATCCTGGTGGTCTTCTCCATCGTCACTATCGATAAGATGAAGATTGATGACCCTGTCGGTGCCATCTCTGTTCACGGTGTCGTGGGTATCTGGGGTCTGCTGGCTGTCCTTATCAGCAACGATGATGCCACCGTTAGTGCACAGCTGATTGGTATCGTATCCATCTTTGCATGGGTATTCGCTGCCAGCTTCGTAACCTGGATGGTTATCAAAGCCATCATGGGTCTGCGTGTCAGCGAAGAAGAAGAGTACGAGGGTGTGGATCTCTCCGAGTGTGGCCTGGAGGCCTATCCGGAGTTCACCGGTTCCAAAGGTTCCGGTATGTAAGCATCGCTTCGCAACTCGAGCGTATAAAAAGGCACCCTTCGGGGTGCCTTTTTTTATGAGGGGTGGCTGGGCCTTTTTTGACATCACTGACTTGCAGTTAACGGCAAACCCCTTCGGGCAAAACCTGTAGCATACATTTGCGGCATTGCATCTCTTGTGAAGGGCTACGGCCATTCACGGCGAAATGCGCCTCCAGGTTCTGCAGAGATGTCAAAAAAGGCCCAACCACCCCTCGAAGTTTTAGTCAATCTCAAGCCGTGTGCGCCAGGAAATGAGTGTTTCTTGGTGTCCTCTGCGGCTTTGCGAGAATTCGCCGTTAAATATTCTTATGGGTCCCGTCGCAGAAGGGAGAGTTTTTGCTGTGTTTGCAGCCGCATAGACCCGCTTTTCTTCCCTCTTCGACGGTGAATTTCTGAGGCGCGAAACCGGTGCCCTTGTGGCTGCCGTCGCAAAACGGCTGATCGGCACTTTTACCGCAGGTGCAAAACCAGTAGTCGCCCGCTTCCAGTTCGACGATATAGGGTTTCTTTTGCGCAATTGTTGGTTCTGACATGGCTGAACTTCCCGTATGATAAATAGTTGGTGGTGCACACGTTAATCGTGTGGTTATAAATGGGTTTTACTCAGGATAGATTTGGTGGCGGCACGGTTAACAATCAAGCAGCTCAGTACTTTGCACGTGGGTCCGCTCGATCTGGAATTGTCGAGGGGGGAGTGTGTGACGCTTGCCGGACCGAGCGGCGCAGGCAAGACGTTGTTGTTGCGGGCACTGGCCGACCTTGATGCCCACGATGGTGAACTCTTGCTCGACGGCCGACCTTCCACCGGGATGAAGGCGCATGAGTGGCGACGTCATGTCGGTCTGCTACCGGCGGAGAGTCAGTGGTGGGGCGAGTCTGTCGGGATGCATTTCGAGTCGACGGATGCGGCGCTTCTGCATGAGCTGGGTTTTAAGCCTGAAGTGATGCAATGGGAGGTGGCTCGCTGTTCAACCGGTGAGCGACAACGCCTGGCGTTGGTACGCTTGCTGCAGAATCGTCCCGAAGTGTTGCTGCTCGATGAGCCGACCGCGAGTCTGGATGCCGATAATGTTGAGCGGGTCGAGGCGATTATCGGGCGACAGTGCCGCGAGTACGGGGTGGCGGTGATCTGGGTCAGTCACGATATCCAGCAGGCTTCCCGAGTCGGTGATCGCTGCATGCACATGAGCGAAGGGAAGCTGGAGGCGTTGGACTGATGGGGGCGATTGCACTCTCACCACTGGATCTTGCCCTTGCTTCCATTCTGGTGCTCGCTTTGGCGCTGATCAGCCGCCGCATGCGCTTTGGTGTGGAAAACCGATTGCTCATCGCTGCCCTGCGCACCACGGTACAGCTCAGCCTGATCGGCTTTGTCCTGAAAGTGCTATTTGAGAATGCCACACTCTGGTGGGTGGCGCTGCTGGCAATCGTGATGTTGTTGATCGCTGGGCGTGAAGTTATGGCGCGCCAGGAAAGGCGTTTCGCCGGCTGGTGGGGATATGGCATGGGGACGATGTCGATGTTTATCTCCTCCTTTGCCGTGACGTTACTGGCCCTGAATATCCTTATCCAACCTGATCCCTGGTACCTGCCCCAATATGCGATACCGCTGCTGGGGATGTTGCTCGGCAATACCATGAACGGTATATCGCTGGGGCTTGATCGTTTGACGACCTCGGCCTGGCAGCAGAGGCAGGTTATCGAGGCTCGGCTGATGCTGGGCCAGAGTGCCTCGCAGGCAATTGCGGATATCCGTAGAGAGAGCATTCGGGTCGGGATGGTGCCGATGATCAATGCCATGACGGCTGCAGGGGTGATCAGCCTGCCAGGGATGATGACCGGCCAGATCCTGGCCGGTGCGCCGCCAATGGAGGCGGTCAAATACCAGATTCTTATTATGTTTCTGATCACTACCGGCACCGGTTTCGGTACCCTCGGCGCGGTCTGGTTCGGCTCGAAACGCCTGTTCGACGAACGTGAGCGCTTGCGCCTGGAACGACTGAAAAGCGGCCGTTAGATTTTCTCGCCTAGGCGCGAAGACGCCAAGAAAAGGCTGGTCTGAAAATACTCGTTTCCGCAGGTTTGTTGGCAGCTGTTTGTCGCGATGCGTAAACCGGAACTAAAACCTTTGCGTCTTTGCGAGAAATAGTCAGATCCCGGCAAAGGCCTCCTGCATGAACGGCGGTAGCGCCAGTGCCGCTTTGTGTATCTCCGGCGAGTAGTAGAGTGTCTTGAACGGGCGGTTAGCGCTGTCCTTTTCACGAAAGCCGCCAAAGGCGCTTTTACTGGCCATGGTGCAGGTCCACCAGCCGGAGGGGTAGACCGGCTGCGGGAAGTGCAGAGTCTGACTGTGATCGAAGCCGGCACGGCGAACATAGGTGTGGATATCCTTGAGCAGCGCCATGTGGAACAGCGGCGATTCGCTCTGTTGTACCAGAATACCGTTATTGCCCAGTGCGCGCAGGCAGTCGCGGAAGAAGGTTTCGCCGAACAGGCCTTCGGCAGGGCCGATAGGGTCGGTGGAGTCGACGATAACAATGTCGTAGTAACCGGCGTCGGCCTCCCTGACCCATTTCAGGCCGTCGGCGAAGTGCAGCTCGGCACGCGGGTCGCTGTTGGATTCACAGAGCTCCGGGAAATATTTTTCCGAGGCACGGGTGACACCCTCATCGATATCCACCTGTTGGACCAGTTCCACCCCCGGATGGCGCAGTACTTCGCGCAGGGTACCGCAGTCGCCGCCGCCGATAATGAGGACGCGCCTGGGGGCCGGGTGGGTGAACAGCACCGGATGTGCCATCATTTCATGATAGAGAAAGTTGTCACGACTGGTGAGCATGATAAAGCCGTCGATGGTCATCAGGTTGCCGAATTTCTCGGTCTCAAACACCTCGATTTTCTGGAACGGCGTCTGTTCCTCATGCAGCTTGCCTTTGACGGTCAGGCTGAGCGAGAAGGCGGAACCGCACTCATCGCAGGGTTCGGTAAACCAGGGCTTGTCCGTGGGCAGCATTGACAGTTCTCCGTCGGGGTGGAAAAGGCAAAAAGATAACCCGCAGTAACGGGGGCTGCAAGCGACCATTCCAATGACCATACTAATGTTTGATAATCGCGCAAAGTTCACCTGAAAGGTATATCGATGAGCGAATGGAGTATCGAGCAGGCACGTGCCAGCTACAACATTGCCCACTGGGGAGACGGTTATTACGATGTGAATGATCAGGGCCGTATCTGCGTCTATCCACACCGCGACAGGAAAAAGGGTATCGATCTAATCGAGGTGATAGATCGGGTGCATCAAGAGGGGCTGAGTCTGCCGGTGTTGCTGCGCTTTAATGGCATCCTGCATGACCGCGTTGATTGTCTTGTCGAGGCCTTCACCGCAGCGATGGAGAAAGACGGCTATCAGGGGAATTACACAGCGGTCTATCCCATCAAGGTCAACCAGCAGCGCAGCGTCGTGGAACAGATTCTACATCGGGATAACGGGCGGGTCGGCCTGGAGGCCGGCAGTAAACCCGAACTGATGGCCGTGCTGGGAATGAGTCCTCAGAACGGGATGGTGATCTGTAACGGTTACAAGGATCGCGAGTACATTCGTCTGGCTCTGATTGGTAAGGCCATCGGCCATCGCGTCTGCATCGTGGTGGAGAAACTCTCAGAGCTTCAACTGGTGCTGGAGGAGTCCCGCGAACTGGGTATTGAACCGCTGCTGGGGCTGCGTGTGCGGCTGGCTTCGATTGGAAGCGGA
>JBEPXU010000148.1:0-5451 GCA_041641735.1 Ectothiorhodospiraceae bacterium | reverse complement strand
GGGTTCCAGCGCGGTGCTCTTCTCGCCCACACCGAGAAACTTGATCGGCTTGCCGGTGATATGTCGCACCGACAGGGCCGCACCGCCACGGGCATCGCCGTCGGTCTTGGTAAGGATGACACCGGTCAGCGGCAGCGCATCACCGAAGGCCTTGGCGGTATTGGCCGCATCCTGGCCGGTCATGCTGTCGACCACGAACAGGGTCTCGACCGGGTCGATAGCAGCGTGGACCCGCTTAATCTCCTCCATCATTGCATCGTCGATATGCAGACGGCCGGCGGTATCGATGAGCACCACGTCGATGTACTTCTTGCGCGCAGCATCCACCGCATTGCGGGCGATGTCCACCGGGTCTTGATCACCACTGCTGGGGAAGAAATCCACCCCGACCTCACCGGCCAGGGTCTTGAGCTGCTCGATCGCCGCCGGGCGATAGACGTCGGCACTTACCACCATCACCGACTTGTTCTTCTTCTCCTTAAGCCAGCGCGCCAGCTTGCCCACACTGGTGGTCTTACCAGCGCCCTGCAAGCCGGCCACAAGTACCACGGCCGGCGGCTGGGCAGCAAGATTGAGTTCCTCGTTGGCCTCCCCCATGAGGGAGACGAGTTCATCGTTGACGATCTTGACCAGCGCCTGGCCAGGGGTGAGGCTTTCCAGCACCTCCTTGCCAACGGCACGCTCCTTGACGTGGTCGATAAATTCACGCACTACCGGCAGGGCCACATCGGCCTCCAGCAGCGCCATGCGTACTTCGCGCAAGGTGTCTTTGATATTTTCCTCGCTGAGGCGACCGCTACCACGCAGATTGCGTAGCGTCTCGCTCAGGCGGGATGTCAGACTTTCGAACATAACAACAGATGATCCTGTATAAACATTGGGCAACCGTGCTGAACACGGCTGGGGGACACGTTGTTCAAGGCAACATTATAACTCAATTATCTGCCCACCCGTCAGGTGGGAGAGTGAACGATTACTGATCAGCCGGCAACACTCCTGGAAGATGGTCTCTTCCTCTCCCGGCTTGGCGTGTGTTAGGTAGATACGGGGATTATGTTCCAGCTTCAGCAGGTCATCAGCCAGCAGTTGTGGACAGTAGTGACGCGACATCTTGCACAGGTCCAGTTCATCGCTGGCAAAGGCCGCTTCGATGATGAGGTGATCCAGGCGCTCAAGGCTGTTGAGCCCGCGCCATAGGGTCTCGTTGGTGGTGGTATCCCCGCTGAACGCAAAGACACCGCCAGGATACTCCACGACATAGGCAACGGTGGGAACGAGATGATTCACGGGAATCATGCTGAACTGCAAGTCGCCCACGCATTCACGTTGACCCGGTTTCATCGTCTCATAGACCATGACCGGGAACTGCTCATTGGGGAGACTGGAAAAATCAGGCCAGATTACGTCATTAAAGACGTGCTCCTGCAGTGCCTTCAGAGTATGCGGTAGCCCATGGATCACCATTGGCTGCTCAAGTTCATCGAAGACACTGTCGATGAGCAACGGGATCATATGTATGTGGTCAAGATGGGAATGGGTGAGAAAAATATGGCGGATCTTGGCCATCTCATCCAGCTCCAGATCGGCAACACCACTGCCCGCATCGATGAGCACATCTTCACCGATCAGGAACGATGTGGTTCGACGACTGTCACCACCGATTCCACCGCTACAACCTAGGACCCTCAACTCCATCCAGTCTCTCCAGACCTTATCCGTGATGATGTAAAACCCGCTCACTCATCCCGAGCAACGGTCTCTGACTATCAGCGTATCGCACCATTCCAACCCACGCACCAGCTATAATTTCACCGAGGCTAGTCTTTATACCTCATAACACATCAGAAATCTATTGTCGCATCAAACAGTTATACAAAAATCCATACCCATCACAGTTTACTGTTGAAGTACGTCTTAAACTTATCGGCCACTACCCTATACATGCTCACTCCGCTGGCACTTCACCCTCCTCGCCGCATGTGCGAAGATTGCGCCTAATCCGATTACCGATGGAATCCGCATGAAGGCACTACTTCCGACATTGAGCGTCATTCTCTACAGCGTAGCCACTTTCCTGCTATTGCGGCGTCTTGCCGCCGGGATCGAGGCGGACAGCCGCTCCAAAAACGTTGCGCTGGGAATCGGCCTGGCGGGAGCCGTCGCGCATATCCTTCTGCTCAACCACCTGATCATCACTCCCCAAGGGCTTAATTTGAGCTTTTTCCATGTGTTATCGCTCACCAGCTGGCTGGCTTCGGTACTTGTACTTTTCTCTGCGCTCAAGCAGCCGATTGAAAACCTGGGGATAGCGGTTTTGCCTTTCACGGCGGTCGCCCTGCTGTTACAAAGCAGTAACCTCACTAATGAGACAGAACTGCTCATCAATGCCACCGGGCTGAAAATTCATATCATTATCTCCATCTTCTCCTACAGCTTGCTGGCTATTGCTGCCCTGCAGGCCCTACTGTTGGCGGTTCAGAACAAGCACCTGCGCAACCGCCATCCAGGCGGCTTTATTCGTGCCCTGCCCCCGCTGGAGACCATGGAACAGTTGCTATTTCGTATGATTGGATTGGGCTACATCCTGCTCAGTCTCTCACTGATCAGTGGCGCTACCTATATTGAAGATATCTTCGCTCAACACCTGGTACACAAGACCGTACTCTCCCTGGCCGCCTGGCTGGTATTTGCCGTGCTGTTGTGGGGGCGCTGGCGCTATGGCTGGAGGGGCCGGCTCGCCATACGCTGGACACTGGTCGGCTTCTTCGTCCTGATGCTGGCTTACTTTGGTAGCAAACTCGTATTGGAAATGATAATCCAACGCTAATCTGCTAAACATCCATGTTATTTACAGGGTTGTTATTGCAGAGGTCTTGACACCACCTCTGCGACTGCCTGTAATTGCATGTCCCTGTTCACTACCAGAGGCTTAATCCTTTTTGCTACACGAAATTCCGTTATGGGTGCTGTTTCTGGCCCTTGCCCTGCTGGTCATGTTTTCCGCCTTTTTCTCCGGCTCTGAGACCGGCCTTATCAGCCTGAACCGTTATCGTCTGCGGCACCTGGCGAAAGACGGCGATCCGGGGGCACTTCGCGCCAGTGATCTGCTGAAGCGCCCGGACAGGCTCATCGGCCTGATCCTGCTGGGTAACAACTTCGTCAATATCCTTGCTGCATCGATCGCCGGCTTTATTGCCACCCGTCTGCTGGGTGATGTCGGCGTGGTGGTAGCCCCTTTTATTCTGACAGTGGTGGTACTGATTTTCGCTGAAATCACTCCCAAGACACTGGCCGCGCTACATCCGGAGCGCTTTGCCTTTCCCGCCACCTTGGTGCTCAAACCCATGCTGCGAGGACTCTATCCGCTGGTGTGGCTGCTCAATACCATCCCTAACGGTCTGTTACGGCTGATAGGCGTCTCGCAGGAGGATGTGGAAAGTCACAATATCAGCAGTGAAGAGCTGCGCACCGTTGTCAATGAGGCCGGTGCCATGATCCCGCAACGCCACCAGAAGATGCTGCTTAATATCCTCGATCTCGAGAAGGTCACTGTTGAGGACATCATGGTACCGCGCAATGAGATCGGAGGTATCGATCTGGATGATGACTGGGAGGCCATTCTCAATCAGATCAGTACCAGTCAACACACACGCCTGCCGGTCTTTCAGGGCGATATCAATAATGTGGAGGGTTTCGTTCACCTGCGTAATGTGCTCGCCCTGCAGCGCAAGAATGAACTCACACGCGAGGACCTGATAAAGCTTATCCGTGAAGCCTACTTCGTCCCTGAAGGCACCCCACTGAATACCCAGCTTCTCAATTTCCAGAAGCAGCGTCGGCGCATCGGAATGGTTGTGGACGAGTATGGTGATGTCCAGGGACTGGTCACCCTCGACGATATTCTCGAAGAGATCGTCGGTGAGTTCACTACCGACCCGGCCGCCTCCACCAGTAAGGAGATCCACCCCCAGGAGGATGGAAGCTTTCTGGTCGATGGCAGTGCCAACATTCGTGAACTAAACAGGGTCATGCACTGGGACCTGCCCACCGAAGGGGCAAAAACCCTGAACGGCATGATCACCGAGTACCTGGAAAACATCCCCGAGTCAGGCACCAGCCTGCTGCTCGGTGGTTATCCGGTTGAAATCGTCCAAACCAGCAGCAACTCGGTTAAAACCGTGCGTATCGATCCCGCCTATAAGAAGCGCCAGCCTCAAAAATACTAATTGGCTTTAATAAACAACTTCATCTTATGGAAAAAACTGGAAAATTCCTGTACAACATTGGAAGCAAAATCGCTACAATTATCCAGTAAAAGCGAACACTTGGAGCCGCTACGTGTCGAAGTTGACCCTGGCATTTAAAGGGAAAATATTAAAAGTTTATTATATCCAATCCGGCGAAATGCTGGTTGGCAGTGATCCCTCGTGCCAAATCCACATCGACAGCCTGGCGATAGAACCTCAACATGCCAGTATTAGCACCGAAAAACACAAGTCGGTGCTACGCGATTTAAGCAGTGGTGAAGGCGGCACCTTCGTCAACGAGAAAAAAGTAGAAGCGGAACATCAGCTCAAACACGATGATGAGATTCGCCTCGGCAAACACACCCTGCTATTTACCACCGAACCGGTCGATGAGCTTTCAGAGGATTATGAAGTTCCTGAGACAGTCGACCCGGAACAGGGCGGGGCTGTTACACAAAGCAGCAAGGAGAAGCCCAAACATGCCTGGCTGCAGATCCTCAATGGTGCCAATGTTGGCAAGACCATCAATCTCAGTCGCAACCTGACAAATCTGGGTAAGGCCGGCGTACAAATGGCAGTTATCGCACGCAGGGGGGATGGCTTTTTCCTCTCCCACCTGGAGGGGGAACATGCTCCCTCAGTAGACGGCCAGAACATCGGTGACAAAAGCTGGAAACTGGAAGATGGCAATATCATCAAGATTGGCAACGTGAAGATGCAGTTTACCCTCGTCTGACACAGCGCCACGCAGTGTTTAGTCGAGCTGCGTTAACGCCTCCTCCAAACGGTGAACACCGATAACCTCCAGCCCTTCGGGTCCCTTTTTTGCCACATTCGCCGCCGGGACAATGGCACGGCTAAATCCGTGCTTCGCCGCCTCCCTCAGCCTATCCTGACCGTTTGGTACAGGCCGTATTTCACCGGCCAAACCCACCTCACCGAATATAACCAGTCCCTGAGGCAACGGCCGGTTGCGAAGGCTGGAAAGCACCGACAGCAACACGGCCAGATCCGCGCCGGTCTCGGTCACCCGCACGCCACCGACCACATTCACGAACACATCCTGGTCATGGGTCACAATACCACCATGACGATGTAGGACGGCCAGCAACATCGCCAGACGATTATGCTCCAGTCCCACCGTTACCCGGCGCGGGTTATTCAGATGGCTCTCATCCACCAATGCCTGAACCTCCACCAGCAG
>JBEPXU010000147.1:0-5502 GCA_041641735.1 Ectothiorhodospiraceae bacterium | reverse complement strand
GCACCCCAGGCTGTGAAGGAACAGCAACTGCTCCTCTTTCTCAACCCCTTCGCCCACGATTTGCAGGTTCAGGCTGTGTGCCATAGCGACAATTGCCTCCACCAGCGCGACATCATCCTTGTCATCGGGCAGACCATCGATAAAGGCGCGGTCAATCTTCAGCACGTCCACCGGAAATTGTTTGAGATAACTCAACGAAGAGTAACCGGTACCGAAGTCATCGACGGCGAGCTTAACCCCCATCGATTTAACCTCCTGCAACAGGTCGATAACATGCGCGGTATTATCCATCATGACCCGCTCGGTGATCTCAAGTTTTAACGATTGCGGCTCCAGCCCCGTGTTTTTTAATACCTCGGCAAGAACGTGCCGACAATGACCGCTCATACACTGCACGCTTGAGATATTCACCGAGATAAAGAAATCGCTATCGACCTGCTGCTGGAATTTCACCGTGTCACGACACGCTGTCTCAAGCGCCCACTGCTCAATCGGCACAATCACACCGACCTCTTCCACCAGCGGTATAAACTCATCCGGTGCCACCGCTCCGAATTCGGGATGATTCCAGCGCAAGAGCGCCTCGGCGCCAACAACCCGCCCACGGCTGTCAACGATGGGCTGATAATGCACAGAGAGTTCATCACGCTCCAGTACCCGGCGCAGATCCGTTTCAAGTCTGACTCTGCGCTGCGCCGCTTCATTCATCTCCTGGGTGAAATAACGGAAGACATTACGTCCTGCTGACTTGGCGCTATACATCGCCGCATCGGCATTCGCCAAAAGTTTCTCCATATCATCGGCATCACCCGGATAGAGCGTGATACCGATGCTTCCTGTCACATAGGCCTCCTTGCCTTCAAGATCAAAGGGCTCACTCAAGCGCCGGAGGAGTAAATCGGCAATACGGTCGACGTCCGCGACCGAATGCACATCATTCAGCAGAACGGTAAATTCATCGCCACCCAATCGGGCGACTGTATCGGTTTCACGAACACTATGGCTCAAGCGCAAGGCCGCTTCTTGCAGCAACAAATCGCCACTCGCATGACCAAGCGTGTCATTCACCCACTTGAAGCGATCCAGATCGATAAACATCAGGGCAATACTGCTACCTTCTCGCTTTGCCACGTGCATGGCCTGGTTCAATCGGTCCTTAAACAGATTGCGGTTGGGAAGGTCGGTCAATCCGTCGTAGTTGGCCTGTCGCCAGATTTTCTCCTCGTCTTTTTTTCGTTTGGTGATGTCGCTGAAGACGGCCATGTACTGTTTGACCTCTCCCTTATCATCACGAATCGCGACAATGGATAACCACTCCGGATAGATCTCGCCATCTTTCCGCCGATTCCATATCTCACCCTGCCAGTAACCCATTCGCTCGAGGGTTTGCCACATGTTGCGATAAAACGAGGCATTATTCCTACCCGAGCTCAAGAAAGCAGGGTCGCGCCCCAAGGCCTCACCCTCAGCGTAACCGGTGATCTGGCTAAAGGCGGGATTAACGGCAACGATCTTGTTGTCACCATCGGTCACGGTAATCGCCTCAGAGGTCGTATCGAAGAATGTTGCCGCAATTCGCAGCTGCTCTTCGGTACGCTTCCACTCGGTAATATCGGTGATAAAGGCAAACACTTGGCTACCCTGCTCACCTTGCTGAGACAGTGCAGTGACATTCATCCGCACAAAAACACTCTGCCCATCCTTATGCCTGAGAATGGTTTCAAAACCTATCTGCCTGCTGGCGGGCAATTTTCCCACCTGTTCCACCAGTGCCCCTTTCTCGCCTTCCACAACAAAGTCCGAAGGCTTTCGACCGACCAGTTCATCGCGACTGTAGTCCAGCATGTGGCAGAGTGAATCATTGACCTCCATGATCGTGTCGGCTTGCACATCGATGAGCCAGTACCCCTCACCGGTGGTCTCGATAATGCTGTGATAGCGCTCCTCGCTCTCCCTTAGGGCACGCTCACTCTCCATACGTTCGGTGACATCATGTACGATTGAGTAGAGGAGTTTCTTTCCGTCAACCTCTATCGGTCCTGAATGCACTTCGACGTCACGGATTTCCCCTGTGGCATGGCAGTGTTTGAATAGAAAGTGGTTACGTCGTTCCTCGGCGGCTCTTTGCATCTCCTGATCCAGCTCTTCCTGTGAGAGTGCATTGATATCCGCGATATTCATTCGCTTCAATTCACTCCGGCTGTAACCGTAGTAATTCTCAGCGGCCTGGTTGGCATCGACGATACTTCCATCATCGGGGTCAATGATTAACTCAATGGCCTGATTCCCCTCAAACATCTCCCTGTATCGTTCTTCACTACGCCGCAGTTGTTCATTGATGCGCTCAGCCAGTGCCTCGGCGCGTCGTTGACCGCCCTGCAGATTACGCACCAGCAGGATCAACAACAAAACAACCAGCAGTGCCGCGATGGCACTGAAGTGCATAGTGGGTCGGGCATGTATTTGCTCAAACTTCGGGGTTGGCCAAAAGGCAATGTTCCATGTGCGACCGCCCAGCATCAGGGGCATCTCTTGACGGTACTCCACTGAAGTCGCCGGAACAGCGCTGTTGTAGAGAACTGCACCACTTTCGTCCGTGATACTAAATGCCAGATTGCTGGACTGAAGATCCTGGGCGAAACGCTCGAACCACTGCTTTATTGAAATATTGACACTCACCCAGCCAAGCATCGCAGCATGACGTTGCAACTCGGTTGCAAGCGGCATGCCTTTACGAAAGACGGGTAATACCTCCCGGACAATTGTGTCACCATGCTGCGGAACGCTGATCGCAGCAGTCATAGCGGTACGCTGTTGTGCACAGGCATCCCTCAACGCCATCAGTGTTGCCGGCTCCGATGCCAGGTCATACCCCAGCAGACCACTGCTATTCTCGGCCGGTTCATGATGGCTGATCCTGACAGTGAAACCTCGCTGTTCCGGCCTCATCCTGGCTAATTCCGCCACATCATCCTCATGCAGCTCACTGATCAGGCCGTCCCTCTCGCCCAATACGGTGTAATCGGCAAAGGCAATACTGCGAACGCCCGGATAGAGCTTGGCGATCCTCAACGAGTGTACAAATTCATGCCACTCATCACCCGTTACCCTCTCCGAGCTGTTGAACAACCCCTGAGTGGCAAACACAAGGTTCTGGTATACGCTATAGCGTTCACGGAACAGCTCCACAGCATGACTCACGGAAACAGCAAAATCCTGCTCGACCTCAGCCTTGTGGGTGCGAATACTCTGCTGCCAATACCAGAGAACAAGCGTGATGACAAAAGCGATCAGCAGCCAGGGCAGGTATCTCATGCCTTTTACCGCCGGTATCTGATTGGGAGGGGATACTAGGGGAGCCACCGACACCTCATGATGAAATAATGAAGGCTAAACAGACGTCCGAAACAGGCCACGTAAGTCCTTTCGGTGGGAGTGTCCATTGATGTCACTGCTAAAAAAGGATGCAAATAAGGGACTGAATTCGAATTCTCAGTATAATTGAAATATAGGCTATTTACCCGCACTGTGAAGAGAAGGCAATTAACGCACCCCAACGGCTATGACTGAAAACCCACACTACGAGCGAATTGGCGGCGAAGAGACCATCCGCAAACTGGTCGATCGCTTTTACGAATTGATGGATACCCTTCCAGAAGCGCAACAGATCCGCGGCATGCACGCCAAGGACCTGCGCGGGTCCCGTGAAAAACTATTCATGTTCCTCTCCGGCTGGCTCGGTGGTCCGCAGCTCTATATGGAAAAATACGGTCACCCGCGGCTGCGCCAGCGCCATATGCCCTTCGCCATCGACAATAGTGCCCGCGATCAGTGGATGAAGTGCATGGAGCAGGCAATGGAGGATGTCGGTATTGAACCCTCACTGCGCGAAGAGCTCAAGGCGGCCTTCTATAAAACCGCCGACTTTATGCGTAACCAGCCCGAATAGCAGCCACCACGCCGGCAGCCCGTTATGATAGTATCCCTTTAACCCCTGTGTGAAAGGAGTATCGCCGTGCACAAGCACATTGCCTTTCTGCTGCTCTGTTTCAGCCTTCTTCCATCGGCACTACACGCCGAGGCCAAGCTTGATTCGGTCAAGCTCGGTCATGACATCGAGATGGACCTGCGTTATTTCTCGGCTGATGGTGACACCATGCTGCTCGGATTTCCCTGCGATCAGGGTACCGGACAGGCCGAGGCACAGGCCGGTGAGGTTCTGGCCAAGCAGGGTATCGAGGTCTGGCTGGCGGATCTACTGGGTGCCCATTTTCTCCCCATCGCACCCAGCAGCATGCGTAGCCTGGAGGGGCGTGAGGTGGCCAACCTCATCGACTATGCCGTCAAACAAAACGATAAGCGCATCGTCCTCACCGCCAGCGGCTACGGCGCCATCCCCGCGCTGCGTGGGGCGCGAATCTGGCAACAGGAGCACCCGGCGGACAAACGGCTCGCCGGGGCGATACTCTTTTTCCCCATGCTTACCGCCCACAATCCGCAACCAGGCAAACCACTTGAGTACCTGGAGGTAGTGCACAACACACGGCTACCCATTGTGCTGATGCAACCCTCCAATACACCAACGCGCTTTTGGGTGAAAAAACTGAAACAGACCCTGGAGCAAGGGGGCAGCCGCGTACGAATTGAGATACTGCCCGATGTGCGCAGCCATTTCTATTCGCGCCCGAATCCCTCCAAGGAAGAGATGGCAATGGCACAGCGTCTGCCCGAGCTGGTGCACCAGGCCCTTGAGCAACTTCGCAACATGGAGATTCAACCATGAAACGATACATCCTGCTTCTGCTTTGGCTCATATCCACTCCCATCCATGCCAGCGAATTGATGACGTATCAGGGAGAACCACTACCCGACTTTACCCTCACCGATATGCAGGGTAATTCGCATACTCTCAGCGACTATCGTGGAAAGGTCGTCATGGTGAATTTCTGGGCCACCTACTGCGGTCCGTGCATCAAGGAGATGCCCTCGATGCAACGGCTCAAGGAGAAGCTCGGTGATAAACCCTTCGCCATCCTTGCCGTCGATATGGCCGAAGAAAAGGCAGACGTTAATGCGTTCCTGAACAAGCACCAGATCGAGGTTAACTTTCCGATCCTGCTCAACCCGGAGGGGGACGTAGTGGAGAACTGGATGATCACCGCCGTACCCACTACGTTTGTTATCGATCCTGAGGGAAAAATCCGCTATGCCCTCTTCGGTGGCATCGAGTGGGACAAAGCCGACATCATCAAAACGATTAGCAGCTTGATGAAATAGCGCGATACCCTGGTCTAGTTAAAAAAGCCCGGCAGCGCCCGGGCTTTTTATTGTCACTGACCGAGGTATTGTTGTAACTCCCGACCATAGGCCTCGACCTCGGACAACAGCTTGAGTCCCCGCTCATCGGGCTGCTCTTCCGTGCGTACACGTTCAAGCTCGGTAAAAAATTGCTCGAAGTTCATGTGACCCGAGTCCCCTTCGCTCAGCCGCTGCTTGCAGTGC
>JBEPXU010000146.1:0-5534 GCA_041641735.1 Ectothiorhodospiraceae bacterium | reverse complement strand
GTTTTTTTATGCCTGGTGTACAGGCAGCCGAATTTCAGCCGTCAGCGGCAAGTGATCGGAGGCCATGCGGCTCTCGGTCGTTAACAGTCGTTCCACTGGCTGTTGTAGCAGGCCTGTGGGACGGGCAATGATACGGTCGAGAGGTAGCAGGGGCAGCCGTGAGGGAAAGGTGCGTACAAAAGGGGTTGGACCGAACTGCTGTCGCAATAAACGAAGGCTGTACGCCCAGGGGAGCCATTCGTTGAAATCCCCCAGCAGGATAAGCGGAGCAGGGGGATGGGGTAGCCAGGAGAGCAAACGTTTCATCTGCGCCAGGCGTTCCTTTCGGCGCAGCCCCAGGTGGGTAACGGCAACCGTAAGCGGTTCATACCCGTCATAGGTCAGCTGAACCGAAAGGGCACCCCGCGGTTCAAACTGTTGGTAGTCCAGCTCCAGTCGTTGGACACCGGAGGGGGGCTGGCGCAGCAGTAGGGCGTTACCGTAACTGGCATCGCCGCGTTTCATGGTCGGTCCGGCAACCGCCTGCATCGCGCAGGCCTGTGCCAGCTCATCGAGCAGGGCGTAACCGTCTGGACCGACCGACACCACCTCCTGCAGGCCGATAACGTCGGCATCCAGTTGGCGTAAAACTGCCGCCAGCCGACGTGGTTCGAAACGCTTATCGGTACCAACGCCTGCATGGATGTTGTAACTGGCTAGACGTAGTCGCATGGATTAGATGGATTGCTTGCGCTGTAGCAGCCCCTTGCGGAGGAGATACATACCCAGGGTGATAATGCCGATGATAGCCAACAACCAGATTGCGGTACGCCAGCTCGGCTCACGCAGGGTGCGCAGCAGGCCGTCAACAAAGGCGCTTAGAGCCAGCATACCGGGTAGCAAACCTATCAGAGTACCAAGGAGAAAATCACGGAATCGGATGTGAGAGGCACCGGCGACCATGTTGATAACCGTAAAGGGCGCTATCGGTATGATACGCAGGACAATAACGGCGAGGATGCCCCGTTCTCCCAGGCGTCGGCTAAGACGGTTGACCCAACTGCCGGCCAGCCGGCGAACAGACTGGCGTCCCAGACCATGGCCGATGCCAAAGGCCAGTAGGGCGCTCAGGGTGGCGCCGATATGGCTATAGAGTAATCCCTCGATCGGTCCGAATGTCAGGACCGCCACGATCACCAACATGGTCAGCGGGACCACAAGCAGACCGGCAAGCATAATCGTCGCGATAACAATCAGCGGTGAGGCGGGCAGGGCGGCAATAGCCTCGAAGAGTCCCTGCAGGCGATCAGGAGTGAGCCACTCACCCAATGGGGTCCAGCGCCAGAGGATAGCCAGTAACAGCAGCAGTCCCAGCATGATCCCGGCCCCAAGCATGCGCCCGCCAGCCGGTTTTTGCTCCTCCTTGCTGACGAAAAGGTCGACCATCTTATCCCCTTCGATGGGCCGTTCCGGATCGAGAAACTGCTGATCCGGCACCAGACTGTCAACTTCCGGCGGGGTTAGCGGTTCCAGTGGTGTGAGTGTTCGCTCACCCCCGGAAAAGGCTTCAATGGTGGCGATCAGGGAGCCTTCATGCTCCATCATGCGGGCTATTTCAGAGGGCTTCTGGTCAAGGTGTTCGGCTAGCAGGCGATCGCGAAAAGCGGCGATTCCACGGCGATGCTCGTCACGGGTTTGTGTTTCGATGGCCAGATTGCATTCACTGTCCAGACCCATGGAGCGGTTACTGAGGTTGGCCGAGCCAACAGTCAAAAAGTCGTTGTCCACGACCATGACCTTACTGTGTATCTGTACGAATTGGGGCTGGGTGCCGGGTATCGTGGCATAGTAGACACGAAGTCGGTGATGCTTGTCGGCTGTCTTCAGTTCGCGCAGCAGGCGATCACGGAGAACATCCATCGTATGTTGCTCCAGCCAGCCCCCGGTTTGTTGTGGCAGGACGATGACGATCTCGGGGCCATCCTCTTCTTTGGTACGCTTGATCAGGGCATCCTGGATAAGTTTTGATGTAAGGTACTGATTTTCTAAATAAATGCAGGATTTTGCCGCAGCGATGGCATCCAGGTAGAGCGCCTCGATTTCACGGGTTTCCTCCTTTTCACCATATTCCGGCTCGGTACGGGCGATTGCCACATCGATATCGTGGATGGCCACAGGTGTGGATTCGGGCCAGGGTGAGGGAGAATCAGCCGCCACCGGCTCGAGTTGCTCGCCGGTTGCCTGCTGCCAGCGGGTACGCGCCAGGTCCCCCAGGCGTGCGGCAGCCTCACCGCTGACGACCATCTGAATGTCATGAAAGGGGGGATAGGGATCGCCGTTGGGATCCACTCGTCGCGGGTCATCAGCCTGGTGTTCGCTGCTGTCCCAACGCCACTTGCTGAGATCAAACCCCCCGACAAAGGCCACCTGGTCATCGATTACAACCACTTTCTGGTGCTGCGAGGCCCCCAGCGGGTGTTTATCGTCCATATAGAAGTGGAGGCGCCGGTGGGTTTTCCAGCCCAGCTTGTAGATCGGCAGCCACTCCCTCTCCAGGGAGTAGATCATGGCGAAGTCCCAGATCAGGATGTGGGCATGCAGCGACTTTTTACGGCTGACAACCTCATTGAGGAAATCACCCAGCTGTGTCGGCAGACCATCATCGGGGTGTGGGCGCACCAGTTCCATTCTGCTGTCGATGTCCCAGCCCAGAATCAGGATGGAGTGTCGGGCCTGAGCAATGGCTTCACGTATGGCACGAAAATAGTCTTCGCCGTCAATGAGAAAGGCGACCTGTTCAGCCGGCTCTTTTCGCCAACAGTTCTGTCCGGCTTCCAGGTAGCGGCTCGTGCTGTCCTTATCATCCATACCATCAATCATAGGGGTTCACCGAGTCTCTTCAAGGTGATGGCAAGCAGGCAATGGATGCATCAATGCAGTTGAGGCTTTATCATGTAGGGTCTAATCCGACTCTCTATTGAGTGTGCCAGAATGAGCAAAGAGCAAGAGACAACACCAAGTAAACGTCGCCGGGGCATCTATCTGCTGCCGAATCTGTTCACCACAGCAGCCCTGTTTGCCGGTTTTTATGGCATCGTGGCGGCCATGGGCGATCGCTATGAAGCCGCCTCGGTGGCTATCTTCATTGCCATGATCCTGGATGGCCTTGACGGTCGCGTGGCACGTATGACCAATACACAGAGTGAGTTCGGTGCCGAATACGACTCCCTCTCCGACATGGTCTCCTTTGGTCTCGCACCGGCACTGGTGATGTATGAGTGGTCGCTGCACAGCATGGGTAAACTCGGCTGGCTGGCTGCCTTTATCTTTACTGCGGGCGCCGCGCTGCGGCTGGCCCGCTTTAACACCCAGATCGGTATCGCAGACAAGCGATTTTTCCAGGGGCTTGCCAGCCCGGCCGCAGCAGCTGTTGTCGTCGGCTTGGTGTGGGTCGGCCAGGTTGCCGACCGGATTAGCTCAGCTGATACCTGGTTGACCTTCTTTGTCACTGTTGCCACCGGCATCCTGATGGTGAGCAATGTGCGTTACTACAGTTTCAAGGACCTGGATGTGCGCGGTAAAGTACCGTTCGTCGCGCTGCTGGTGATGATACTGATCTTCGTTCTGGTTTCCCTTGACCCGCCATGGGTCTTATTCGGCAGCTTTGTACTGTATGCCCTGTCCGGCCCGGTGACTACGGTTTGGCTGCTGTTGCGCCGGCGTCGACAGGTTCAGGCGGGGAGTTCCAGCAGTGCCGAGGACGGCAATCAGGATGGTGATTAGGACCTTCACGGGTGAAGCTGCGTAATAACACTATTGCAGTATCCTTTGCATATAAAGGTGCTGTGTACGTACGGAGAGTTAGATGAGCGACAAACTGTTCATATTTGATACCACCCTTCGCGATGGCGAGCAGAGCCCCGGCGCCTCCATGACCAAGGAGGAGAAGATTCGCATCGCCAAGAGCCTTGAGCGTATGGGGGTGGATATTATTGAGGCGGGATTCCCCATTGCTTCGATCGGCGACTTCGATGCCGTGCAGGCCGTTGCCAACACCATTAAAGACTCCACCATCTGTGGCCTGGCCCGTGCGCTGGATAAGGATATCGACCGGGCCGGTGAGGCGCTGAAGAATGCCAACTCAGCGCGTATTCACACCTTTATCGCCACCTCGCCGATCCACATGGAGCGCAAGCTGCGCATGAATCCCGATCAGGTGGTCGAGCAGGCCGTGCACGCGGTCAAGCGTGCACGCCAATATACCGATGATGTGGAATTCTCCGCCGAGGATGCAGGCCGCTCCGATATCGACTTTCTCTGCCGGATTTTCGAGGCGGTGATCGAGGCCGGCGCCACCACCCTAAACGTGCCCGATACCGTCGGTTACAACCTGCCGCAGCAGTTCGGTGAAACGATCCACCAGCTGCGTGAGAAGATGCCCAATGCCGACAAGGCAGTGTTCTCCGTTCACTGTCACAATGACCTGGGCCTGGCCGTAGCCAACTCCCTCTCCGCAGTGTTGAGCGGCGCACGCCAGGTGGAGTGCACCATCAATGGTCTGGGCGAGCGGGCCGGGAACGCCTCGCTTGAGGAGGTGGTGATGGCGGTGAAAACCCGCAAGGACTTCTTTGACTGCAGTGTCGATCATATCGATACCACACAAATCGTCCCCTCCTCACGTCTGGTTGCCGGCATTACCGGTTTTGCGGTACAGCCAAACAAGGCCATCGTTGGGGCCAATGCCTTTGCCCATGAGTCGGGCATCCATCAGGATGGCGTGCTCAAGCACCGCGAGACCTATGAAATTATGCGCGCCGAGGATGTGGGCTGGAGCGCCAATCGCATGGTGCTGGGTAAGCACTCCGGGCGTAACGCCTTTAAAACGCGTCTGCAGGAGCTGGGCATCGACTTCGATTCCGAAGAGGTACTCAACGATGCCTTCTCCCGTTTCAAGGAGCTGGCGGATAAAAAGCATGAAATCTACGATGAGGACCTGCAGGCGCTCGTTACCGAGAGCAATATCGAGAGCGGCGTCAACGAGCGTATCAAGCTGGTTTCACTGAGGGTCTGCTCCGAGACCGGTGAAGTGCCGGAGGCCTGTGTGACCCTTACCGTCGACGGAGAGGAGAAGCGGCTCTGTTCAGCCGGTGGCGGTCCGGTGGATGCCACACTCAAGGCGATCGAGAGCGTGATCCAGAGCGGTACAGAGTTGCAGCTCTATTCGGTTAACAACATTACCTCCGGGACCGACTCCCAGGGCGAGGTGACGGTACGACTGGAAAAGGCCGGGCGCATCGTCAATGGTCAGGGAGCCGACACCGATATCGTGATCGCCTCGGCCAGGGCCTATATCAACGGCCTGAATAAAATCCTTGCTCCGGTCGAGCGTGCACACCCGCAGGGCGGCGACGTTTGAGTCGAATGGACGATCTGCAGCGCCACTACCTGCAGGTGATGGGTATCGACGTGTGGGAGTCACGTGAGGCTCCTGGTTCTGAACCAGTACAGCCAGCTGTCGCTGCGGTTGAAGGTGAAAGGTTAGAGGCAAAAGGTGA
>JBEPXU010000145.1:0-5585 GCA_041641735.1 Ectothiorhodospiraceae bacterium | reverse complement strand
GCGCTGCCGCTAACCGGTGTCATCCTTACCAAGACCGACGGCGATGCCCGTGGCGGTGCGGCCCTGTCGGTGCGACATATCACCGGCAAGCCGATCAAGTTTCTCGGTGTGGGCGAGAAGAGCACCGCGCTGGAACCCTTCCATCCGGATCGCCTGGCCTCACGCATCCTCGACATGGGCGATGTGCTCTCCCTGGTCGAGGAGGTGCAGGAGAAGGTCGACAAGAAAAAGGCCGAACAGCTCGCCAACAAGCTGAAAAAGGGCAAGGGCTTCGACCTGGAGGACTTCCGCGATCAGCTCCAACAGTTGCAGAACCTCGGTGGCATGAGTTCGTTGATGGATAAGCTGCCGGGTATGTCGAATATTCCGGATGCGGCCAAGTCACAGGTTAATGATAAGGAATTCAAGCGGCTGGAGGCGATTATCAACTCCATGACCCCTGGCGAGCGTCGTCGCCCGGACATTATCAAGGGCTCGCGCAAGCGTCGCATCGCAGCCGGTTCCGGTACTCAGGTGCAGGATGTGAATCGCCTGCTCAAGCAGTTTACCCAGATGCAGAAGATGATGAAAAAGATGAAAAAGGGCGGCATGGCCAAAATGATGCGCGGCCTCAAGGGCGGTGGCGGCATGCCGGGGATGCCATTCTAGCATCCCATAACGGGGTAAAATTAAAGCCATTTCAGGGTTTTCTTTTGCCCCCAATCCGTCGTACAATAGCGGGCTTAATGTTGAGCGGGTCGCCAGTGGGCGGCCCCGTTTGTTTGTGAAGACGAGGAATCAATTGCCATGGTAACCATCCGTATGGCTCGTGGTGGCGCGAAAAAGCGTCCCTTTTATCAGATCGTAGTTACCGATAGCCGCAACCGTCGTGACGGTCGTTTTATCGAGCGTTTGGGTTTCTTTAACCCCGTTGCCCGTGGTGACGAAGAGCGTCTGCGCATCGACCGTGAGCGTGTAGACTACTGGGTTTCCCAGGGCGCACAGACCTCCGAGCGCGTCGCTAATCTGCTCAAGGCGCAAGCCTAAGCCTGTGTCCCGCTGTTTTGGCGTCCGGGTTTAACGGGCGGAGATGGCGATGACAGGCAAAAAGAGCGATTACATCGTAGTGGGCCGGATTGCCGGCCTCTATGGTGTGCGGGGCTGGGTTAAGGTCTTTTCCCACACCCAGCCGCGCGAAAATATTCTCCGCTACTCCACCTGGTACCTGAAAAGGGACGGTGAGTGGCAGGAAACCGGCCTGGAAGATGGTCGGCAGCAGGGCAAGGGTATCGTTGCCAAGTTGCAGGGTTGTGATGACCGGGATGCGGCCGCTGTGCTGATGGACACTACGGTGGCGATCAAGCGCGAACAGCTGCCGCAGGCGCAGGCCGATGAGTACTACTGGGCCGACCTGCAGGGCCTTCGGGTGAGTAATCTGGGAGGCGTTGAGCTCGGTACGGTGAGTCATCTGCTGGAGACCGGCGCCAACGATGTGCTGGTGGTCAAGATGGGGCGCGAGGAACGACTGATCCCGTTTGTTCAGGGCCAGTTCGTTACCCGCATCGACCTTGAGGCCGGAGAGATGATCGTCGACTGGGACCCGGAGTTCTAGTGACGATGCGTTTCGATGTGGTGACCCTGTTCCCGCCAATGTTCGAGGCGGTGAGCGAATACGGCATCACAGGCCGGGCGCTGGAACGTGGCATTGCCGAAGTCGGGGTGTGGAACCCGCGGGAATACACCCATGACCGGCACCGTACCGTGGACGACCGACCCTATGGTGGTGGTCCCGGCATGCTGATGAAGGTGCAGCCACTGCGCGATGCGATACACGATGCACGCAGTGCGTACCCGGGCAAGAGCCACGTGGTCTACCTGTCGCCCCAGGGACGGCCGCTGGACCAGCAGGGCGTTCGGGAACTGGCGCGGCACGAACATCTGGTATTGATTGCCGGTCGCTATGAAGGTGTGGATGAGCGCCTCATCGAGACCGAGGTGGACGAGGAGTGGTCCATCGGCGATTACGTTTTAAGTGGCGGCGAGCTGGCTGCCATGGTGGTAATCGATGCGGTAACGCGTCTGTTACCGGGAGCCCTGGGGCACGAGGATTCGGCGCAACAGGACTCCTTCAGTGATGGCTTGCTGGACTGCCCTCACTATACGCGGCCCGAGCTGTTCGAGGACATGCCGGTGCCGGAGGTGCTGATGAGCGGTGACCATGCGGCAATTGCCCGCTGGCGGCGCAAGCAGGCGCTGGGCAGGACCTGGCTACGCAGGCCCGAATTGCTGGAAAGGATTGAGCTGGATGAGCAAGCGCAGCAGTTGTTGCAGGAATTCATCCAGGAGTATGAACAGGTTTAGATTTTCGGTGTATAATTGACGGACTTTTTCCGGGAGTTTTGTAATGAGCAACATCATCAATCAACTCGAAGCTGAGCAGATGAACCGTGAGGTGCCGGAATTCGGTCCGGGTGACACCGTCGTGGTTCAGGTAAAGGTAAAGGAAGGCAACCGTGAGCGTCTGCAGGCCTTTGAAGGTGTGGTTATCAGCAAGCGCAATCGCGGCCTGAACTCCGCGTTTACCGTGCGCAAGATTTCTCACGGCGAAGGCGTTGAGCGTGTTTTCCAAACCTACAGCCCCTCCATCGATTCCATTCAGGTGAAGCGTCGCGGTGATGTACGTCGCGCCAAGCTGTA
This sequence comes from Ectothiorhodospiraceae bacterium, assembly GCA_041641735.1. GTDB lineage: Bacteria > Pseudomonadota > Gammaproteobacteria > Thiohalomonadales > Thiohalomonadaceae > JAPHTQ01. Next base: position 2,909 of record JBEPXU010000145.1, on the reverse strand, counting down.
CTACCTGCGTGGTCGTACCGGTAAGGCGGCACGTATCAAGGAAAAGCTCTAAGCTTTATCGGCGTCTGATGCGCTCGATGTTGCAGCGTATGCTTCAGCACTCGGCGAGCAGAATCGTAAGCGGACACTGCCTTAATGGCGGTGTCCGCTTTTTTTGTGCCAGTCTGTTGTTGGTCGCCAGCATTGTGCCCGGGGCGAATGCGGTTGAGCTGGGCGAGATTACGCGTCTCTACAAAGGAGGGGCCGCCGAACTTGCCCTTCAGCTGCTGGACGACAATCAACCTGATTACTCTCAGAAAAAACAGCAATGGCTGCGCTGGGAACGGATGCGCGTGCGCATTCTTGAACAGCGCGGGCAGTGGCAGCAGTTAGCACAGCGCGTTGCTGGGTTACCGAAGGACCTTCCCCTTGATTTCAAGCGGTGGGCGGATACCCGACGGGCTCGGGCGCTGGTGATGAATGACCAGCCGGAGCAGGCGCGACAGCTGTTGCGAGACCTGCTTTGGGGTGACGAAAAAGCCTCTTCTGCCGAACTGGCCAAGTGGCGTCAGCTTGTGATGCAAAGCTACCTGCGTGAGGGCAGGGTAGAGGATGCCTATGTTGCAATGCTCCGCTACCACCAGGATTACGGTCAGGGGGACAGTGACGCCGTTCAGATGCGTGCCCGCATTCTGCTTGCAAGCAAGCACCCTGCGGAAGCTCGATCATTGCTGGAATCGATGACAAGGGATCGTGTCGCAAATTTACTGTGGTGGCTGGCACGCCTGAGAAGCGGTGATGAACCAACGGCTGTTCTGCAAGAAATTCGGGACAATAAGCCCGAAGAAACGACATCTGCGCAGGTGCGTTATCTCTATTACGGTGTCATGGCAGAGGCCGCTCTGTCTGCTCAGAAGCCTACATTTACGGTCATTGCTCTGGAGCACTGGTATCGACTGCAGCCTACCGCTCAGGGGGGGGCTGAGCTCTTTGTCATCGACCCGGATACGCTATGGAAGAACTATCTCGCATTTGCCATGCAGGTAGGCAATGCGGAACAACTTTTAATCGGCAATGACAACGCCTGGTTAAGGCTTGCGGAACAAACCGATAAGCGTTACCCGGTACGCAAGCGTTCGCTCTATGCCCTGCTCTCGCAAAGAGGCTATAGTGCCAAGGTCCGTGAAGAGGCTTCGCTCAAGCTGGCCGGCATGTTCCAGGAGCAGGAAAATGGCATGGCTGTGGTTGAACAGTTATTCCTGCGCAGCGGTCGCTATCGCAATGCAGCTCAGTTGCCGACCGGGGTGGCCTATCTGCTGGTGGATGCGGCGGTTCGTGATGGTGACCTGTCCATGGCATCACAACTCCTCTCTGCACTGCCGGAACCACCGGATAATACGGCGAAATTCCCCTGGCAGCTGCGGCGGGTGAAAGTGTTTATCCTTGCGGGGAAAATCACACAGGCAGTTGAACTGCTGCATCAATTGATTCAGGCGGCCCCCACATATAGCGAGACCCAACGGGATCAGCTGATCCAGTTGCTGTTTGATCTGCAGACGGTCGGAGAGAATGAGGCGGCCTATCAGCTGCTGGCGCAGGTATATCGACTTGTCCCCGATTTGCAGTTACGACGTGAGCTGCTGTTCTGGATGGCCGACTCAAGAAATGCCCAGGAAAAGTATGCAGCGGCGGCGCGACTTTACCTGCAGTCAGCTACACTGATAGACGTTAATAGCATGGACCCGTGGGCGCAGACCGCCCGCTACAATGCAGCAGAAGCCCTGGCCAGGGGCGGGATGTTAAGCGATGCGGCGCATATCTATGTGCAGCTGCTCAATGTGACGAAAAAGGCGGACCGTCGTGCCGTCTTACGCCGTGGCCTGGAGAAGGTGCGCATGCGTCAGGCAGCCAATGAAAAATGAGATAGGTAAAGAGTATCAGGCGGTGATTGACTCACCCATCCCGGAAGTCCCCTCTCTGGGATTGAAGTACTCTCAGGGAAGAGTCACCGTGCTCGATTTCCTGGGCAGTCGACAAAGGGAGAGTGTGGAGGTTGAGGCAGTGGGAGGCGTCACAGAGCTGCAACACTATTTTGCCGGCAAGCCGGTTCAGAACCGGCTGTTACTTCAGCCCGCTGGCACAGGTTTTCAACAATCGGTCTGGCGAGCGCTGCAGCAGATCCCCCATGGCTCGGTGTGTACTTATGGTGAGTTGGCTTCCCGATTGAACACCTCTGCCAGGGCGGTAGCCGGTGCCTGTCGAGCCAACCCGATCCCCCTGTTAATCCCCTGTCATAGAGTGGTTGCCGCAAACGGACCTGGGGGGTATATGGGTTCTGTTTCTGCAGAACCTGTTGCAACCAAACTATGGTTATTAAAGCATGAAGGCTATTTCTGAAAAGGATACGGCACTGGTTGAAAGGTTTCTCGATGCACTCTGGCTTGAACGCGGGCTGAGCGAGAACACCCTGGTAGCCTATCGCAGCGACCTGCAGGGGCTCTCCCTGTGGTTGGACAAGCAGGAGCGTGACCTTCTTTCCGCCGCCAGGCACGACTTGCTCCACTACCTGCAGCAACGGGTCGAGCAGGGGGCCAGTCCCCGCTCCAGTGCGCGTCTGCTTTCCAGTCTTCGGCGCTTTTATCGTTATTTGGTGCGGGAGCACCTGCTCGATGAGGACCCCAGTGCACGCATCGATGCGCCAAAATTGGGCCGAGCCCTCCCCAAGTCGCTGACTGAGGATGAGGTTGAGCGTCTGTTGGCGGCGCCGGTGACATCTGAGGCAATGGGGTTGCGTGACAGAACCATGCTGGAGGTGCTCTATGCCAGCGGTTTGCGTGTCTCGGAACTGGTTTCACTGTTGGTGCCCCAGGTCAATCTGCAGCAGGGGTTGGTCAAGGTCGTTGGCAAAGGGAATAAGGAGCGACTCGTAC
>JBEPXU010000144.1:0-5631 GCA_041641735.1 Ectothiorhodospiraceae bacterium | reverse complement strand
GCACTTTCGCATCACTATCAGGAGAGGCGATATCTTCGGAAAACAGTGACAAGTACTTATCCAGCAAGGGATTGATCTCTGTACGCCACTGCAGCTTAACCTGGTAGTAGGCACTGTGAACCCGCTGATCAGATGTCTTGGCCAATACCCCCGTTAGCCTGGGGCTATAAAGACGTGTCGAAAATCCATTAACAAGATCGTGCGTCACCTCCAGACCATTCTGACGGACCTCGTGATTGGCCATCTCGCTAGCAATACGATAGGACTGCATCCGCAGTGTACCTGCCTGATTAATGGCCGCAGCCTGACCTTCAGATGTTTCAGCAATAAATACCGAACTGACCATTCCGATAAAGCCAAGCGCAATAATGGAGGCCATTGCCAGGCCGACACGTAACAACAGAGACTTTTCAAAGAGTTTTGGCATAGTTTGATTCTAGCTGTTTACCCACTTTGAACAATAGTGAATCAAGCCGGCTTTAATGTAGTACCTCCATTTCCTTGCAGCATAACCAGGAACGCCTACCCAGCAAGACTGAAGCTCATCCTTTTTACTTAATTATCACCCATTTACCACCACATACCTCGCTACCTATTTGGTGGTAGTTTGAACGAAAAATATGAAAATTCACGCCATTGTGAAGCCAATATTCGCCGCCTAGACTCCGGGAAAGTCCACAAAAAACCGGAGGAATCAGGCAATGCCAAGTCAGCGCAAGAAACAGCTCTCGGTTTTGACCATGAACACGGTAGGCTTTACTGCCTGCTTTGCCGTATGGGTCATGTTCTCAATCATCGGCATCCCGATTAAAACGGGCCTCTCACTGACCGACACGCAGTTCGGCCTACTTGCAGCCACACCGATCCTTACCGGCTCAGTACTGCGTCTGCCGCTGGGAATGATGACCGATAAATTCGGCGGACGCCCAGTCTATTTCTGGCTAATGACCTCTATCATTATTCCCCTGTTCCTCATCTCAAAGGCAACCGAGTACTGGCAATTCCTCCTACTAGGTCTCTTTGTTGGCGCAGCCGGCGCATCGTTCTCTGTCGGCATCGCCTATACCGCGCGCTGGTTCACTAAGGAGACACAGGGGTTTGCCATGGGGATATTCGGTGCAGGCAACGCTGGTGCAGCTTTGACCAAATTCGTCGCACCCTCCATCGTCGTCGCCTGGGGGTGGGAGATGGTACCGATCATCTATGCCATCGCAATGACCGTCGTAGTGACACTGTTCTGGTTCTTTACATACTCAGACGAGAGTCACAAGGTCGAGTCGCATGTCACCATCCGTGATCAGCTTCGTACTTTGAAGGACCCGACGGTATGGAAATACTGCCAATACTACTCGCTGGTATTCGGCGGATTTGTCGCCCTCTCCCTGTGGATGACCAAATACTACATCAGCACCTACGGCCACGACATTCAAACTGCCGCACTGCTTGCAGCAATCTTCGTCCTCCCTTCCGGAATTATCCGTGCCCTGGGCGGATGGCTTTCCGACAAATTCGGTGCCCACCAGGTCACCTGGTGGGTCATGTGGGTTTCACTCATCTGCCTCTTCTTCATGTCCTATCCACCTACCGACATGCTGGTAATTCGCACCCAGGGAGACCCCTTCGCCATGCACGTTGGCGTCAACGAATACGTCTTCACCGCACTACTGTTCGTCGTCGGTATCGCCTGGGGATTCGGGAAGGCATCGGTATTCAAATACCTCTCCGATGAGTATCCGGAAAACATTGGAGTGATGTCCGGCGTCGTCGGTCTCGCAGGCGGTATGGGAGGATTCACACTGCCGATTATGTTCGGCGCACTGTATGACTGGACCGGCATCGCCTCCACCGCATTCATGCTGCTGTTCGGCGTCACGCTGGTTTCACTGATGTGGATGCAGTACTCCGGCGAACGCGACCGTGACAAGGCTCGCCGCAAACAGTTCGAATCACTTACTGGCGACACACTGGAATAGATATCACAACAAAACGATAACTCTACACACGCACAAGTATATGAGGGTGCAATCATGTCTGACATAAAAGATTGGGATGTAGAAAACACGGAATTCTGGGAGCGCAGTGGCAAGAAGATTGCCAACCGCAACCTCTGGATATCCATCCCCAGCCTGCTATGCGGCTTTGCCGTCTGGCTTTACTGGGGGATCATCACTGTACAGATGCTCAATCTGGGTTTTCCCTTTGAGAAGGCAGAACTGTTTACGCTGGCGGCGATCGCCGGTCTGACCGGGGCAACGTTGCGTATTCCCAGCAGTTTCTTTATCCGCATCGCCGGTGGTCGAAACACCATCTTCTTTACCACCGCATTACTGATGCTCCCCGCGGCGGGAACGGGGATGGCGCTCCAGAGCATGGACACACCACTATGGGTGTTCCAGGTGCTGGCGTTCCTCTCCGGTATCGGCGGCGGTAACTTTGCCTCCTCCATGTCCAACATCAGTTTCTTCTATCCGAAACGGATGCAGGGCTTGGCGCTAGGCTTGAATGCCGGCCTAGGTAATGCCGGTGTCACCACGATGCAGATCCTGGTCCCCCTGGTCATGACCTTCGGCATCTTCGGTGGTGAACCGATGATTCTGCAGAACACCTCCGGCACCCTCATCGGCAAGATCCCCGCCGGTACCGAGACCTATATCCAGAACGCCGGTTTCGTCTGGCTGCTGTTCCTGGTTCCTCTGGCATTCGCCGGCTGGTTCGGTATGAACAACATCCGCACCGAAGAGGTCTCGCCCAATATCGGTTCCTCTGTCGGAGCGATGGGCAAAATCACCGGCATGCTGTTGATCGGATTCTTAACCGCCGCGGTTGGTCTCTATATCATCCTGCCCCAGCCGGTAGGCATGGGCGCGGCCGACTGGGTTAAGTGGCCGGTGATCGCCGGTATCCTCTTCGCCACCGTGATGCTGATGAAGATGATCCCCGGTGATATCAAGCCCAACCTGAAGCGCCAGTTCAAAATCTTCGGCAACAAACACACCTGGGTCATGAGCATTATCTACACCATGACCTTCGGCAGCTTCATCGGCTACTCCGCTGGTTTCGCCCTGGCCATCAAGGTGGTATTCGGTTTCCAGCATATGGAGATCGATGGGGTAATGAACCACGATATCGCCAATCCCAACGGTCCCTCGGCCCTCATGTATGCCTGGATGGGCCCGTTCATTGGTGCACTGATTCGCCCGGTCGGCGGTTGGATTGCCGATAAGGTTGGCGGTGCCAAGGTCACTCAGCTGGTCTCCATCGTGATGATTGCCAGTGCACTCGGTGTGGCCTACTACCTCAAGGCGGCCTATCAGTCGGCTACACCGGAAGAGTTTTTCGTTCCCTTCTTCATCCTCTTCCTGGTGCTGTTCGCAGCGACCGGCATCGGCAACGGCTCCACCTTCCGCTCCATCGCCATGATCTTCCCCAAGGAGCAGGCAGGTCCCGCCCTTGGCTGGACCTCGGCGGTAGCGGCCTACGGCGCCTTCATTATTCCCAAGGTATTCGGTGAACAGATCAAGCTGGCCACCCCGGAGTATGCACTCTATGGCTTTGCCGTCTTCTACACCGTCTGCCTGCTGCTCAACTGGTGGTATTACCTCGGGCCCAAGGCCGAGGTGAAAAACCCGTAAAGCAGAGGAGAAGAGTTTGAGTGGGCCCACCCATCACGACCGTATACATGATGACCCCCAGGTGGTGTCCCACTCTCTTTAACACGCAACATTGATTCACGGCTACGCAGGAGACAGAGCGATGAGCCACTTTCTCGACAGATTAAAGTTTTTTGACAAAATTCAGGAGTCCTTCTCCGGCGGTCACGGCATCGTCACCAACGAAGACCGCCAGTGGGAAGAGGCCTACCGCAACCGCTGGCGTTTCGACAAGGTGGTACGTTCCACACACGGCGTAAACTGCACCGGTGGCTGTAGCTGGAAGATCCACGTCAAGAACGGCATGGTCGCCTTCGAGATGCAGCAGACTGACTACCCGGAAACCCGTCCGGATCTGCCTAACCACGAACCGCGGGGTTGCCAGCGTGGCGCCAGCTTCTCCTGGTATCTCTACAGCCCCTCGCGCATCAAACACCCACTGGTTCGCGGACGCCTGATGGATCTCTATCGCAGCGAGCGCCTCAGCGGCAAAGACCCGGTCGAGGCCTGGGCAGCGATCCAGGAGGACGCGGACAAGCGCAAGAAATACACCTCGGTTCGCGGCCTGGGCGGCTTTGTCCGTGCCGACTGGGATGAGGTGAAAGAAATCATCGCCGCCGCCAATGTCTATACGATTAAAAAGCATGGCCCGGACAGGATCTACGGTTTCTCACCCATACCCGCGATGTCGATGCTCAGTTATGCCGCAGGCTCCCGTTACCTCTCCCTCATTGGGGGAGCCTGTGGCTCTTTCTATGATTGGTACTGCGACCTGCCGGTCGCCAGCCCGCAGGTCTGGGGTGAACAGACCGACGTACCTGAATCGGCCGATTGGTATAACTCCACCTACCTTATCGTCTGCGGCGCCAATCTGCCGATGACACGTACCCCCGATGCGCACTTTGCCATCGAGACCCGCTACAAGGGCACCAAGGTTGTCTCCATGGCGCCGGACTATGCCGAGTACGTGAAATTCGCTGACCTGTGGATGCCGGTCAAACAGGGCACCGACTCGGCCGCCTTCCTCGCCATGGGTCATGTGGCGCTAAAGGAGTTCCACGTCGAGAAGCAGGATCCCTACTTCACCGACTACGCCCGTACCTACACCGATCTGCCGATGCAGGTGATCCTTGAGGAACGGAACGGGGATTATGTGACCGGTCGCTTCCTGCGTGCTTCCGACTTCGACGACAGTCTCGGCGAAGAGAACAATCCCGAGTGGAAGACCATCGTCTACGACGGAAAGAGCAAGAGCTTTGTCGCGCCCAACGGCTCCGTCGGTTTCCGCTGGGGCGAGAACGGCCGCTGGAACCTGTTACAGAAGAACGCCCGCGATCAGGAGGATATCGAGGCACAACTCAGCGCCATCGATGATCGTGATGATGTTGTCTCTGTTGCCTTCCCCCACTTCACTCCCGAGGAAGATGATCTGCTGCGCCGCAATATACCGGTGCGCAGGATTCAGACCGTCAACGGCGAGGTCATGGTGGCCAGCGTGTTCGACCTGCAGGTGGCCCAATACGGCATCGACCGTGGCCTGGGCGACAACATCGCCACCAGCTACGACGACGACAAGGTTCCCTACACCCCGGCCTGGGCCGAGAAGGTGACTGGCGTCAAGCGCGCGGACCTGATCCGCACCGGCCGCGAGTTCGCCGAGAACGCCTCCAAGACCCACGGCAAGTCGATGGTGATCCTCGGGGCGGCGATCAACCACTGGTACCACAACGACATGAACTACCGCGGCATTATGAACCTGCTGCACATGTGCGGTTGTGTCGGCCAGTCCGGTGGCGGCTGGGCCCACTATGTGGGTCAGGAGAAGCTGCGACCCCAGGCAGGCTGGGCGCCCATCGCCTTCGCCCTGGACTGGAACCGTCCGCCGCGCCACATGAACTCCACCACCTACTGGTATTTCCATACCGACCAGTGGCGCTACGAGCGGGTCAGTGCCGACAGCCTGATGACACCCATCGCCAAG
>JBEPXU010000143.1:0-5693 GCA_041641735.1 Ectothiorhodospiraceae bacterium | reverse complement strand
GGCGTTGGATCTCCTCGGTTAACTGCTTCCCGCCGAAGACCTGCTCCCGGGTATAGATCGTCTTTAAATCATGGAGCACGTTGAGGGTGGTCATGGTGGCACCGATATCGACCACCGCGATGGTCTTGTCCAGACCGTTATCCGGCATCTGCTCCTTAAGCAGGCTAAATGCGTTCTCCATCGCATAGGCCTCAACATCGATAATCTTCGCCTGTAAGCCGGCCAGTTCCATCGCCTCCACGCGAACCTCCACATTCTCGCTTCGGGAGGCTGCCAGCAGTACATCGACCCGCTCAGGGTCATCCTCTGTGGGGCTTAATACCTCGAAATCGAGGTTGACCTCTTCCAGGGGATAGGGGATGTACTGGTCCGCCTCAAGCTGGATCTGGCTCTCCATCTCCTCATCGGACAGCGAACCGGGCATTGAGATCATCTTAGTGATCACCGATGAGCCGGCCACGGCTGCGGCAGCGAATTTCGCCTTGCTCCCGGAGCGCTTAACCGCCCGCTTGATCGCCTCACCGACCCCATCGACATCCGCAATATTCTTCTCGATCACCGAGTTAGGCGGAAGTGGCTCTACCGCATAGCTCTCTACCCGATAACGGTCACCACTCTTGCTCAATTCAAGCAATTTGACCGCTGTCGTGCTGATGTCGAGTCCCAGTATGGGCTGCGATTTCCTTCCAAAGAAGTTGGGCATCTGGAAGTTTTTCCTTTATATATCCACGTTTACATGAATTACTTGTTTAACAACATTAAATACTAGAGTCAAGTATAGGTCAACCTGTATTTTCATCTACCAGCCCCCCAAAAGAGGCTTAGAATGGCTTTATACTGCCTCTTTCCATGGTCATAGCTGACCGGGGTCACAAAACTACACCCGGCTTTAGAGATGGAGTGAAAAAAGCTTTATACTCGTCGGTTTAATAGTCTGAGCTAACTGGGTTCACAAAACTGCCTATGAGTTTCTTATCCCGCCTCAAGCGCCCAAATCTGCGCTCACGCCTGCTCCGTTACGTTCTCCTGGCCGGCTTCATTATGGCTGGCGCGGGTCTGATCACCGGTGCCGGCCTGTATTTCTATCTCGAACCCAAGCTTCCAAATATTGAGGCGCTGAAGGATGTCAGACTTCAGGTTCCCCTGAGGGTCTATAGCCGCGACGGGAAGCTGATTGCCGAATACGGCAAGATGAAACGCGTACCTATGCGTTACGAGCAACTGCCGCAGGAGATGGTGCACGCGATCCTCGCTGCCGAGGACGATCGCTTCTTCGAACACCCCGGTGTCGATTACCAGGGAATTATCCGGGCCGCCGTCAGCCTGGTCCTTACGGGAGAACGTAAACAGGGGGGAAGCACCATCACCATGCAGGTGGCGCGCAACTTCTTCCTTAGTCGCGAAAGAACCTATACCCGCAAGCTCAATGAGATCCTTCTCTCCCTGAAAATTGAGCGCGAACTGAGCAAGGAGAATATTCTCGAGCTCTATCTCAACAAGATATATCTGGGCAAACGTTCCTACGGTGTTGCTGCGGCAGCCCAGGTCTACTACGGCAAGGAGCTAAACGAACTGACCCTGCCCCAATTTGCGATGATCGCCGGACTCCCCAAGGCCCCCTCTGCCTACAACCCGATCGCGAATCCGGAAAGAGCCCTGCAGCGACGCAATTATGTCCTCCGGCGCATGCATGAGCTGGAATTCATCACGGCTGAGCAGTATCAGGAGGGGCTAAACGCACCGGTAACAGCAAAAGAACACGGTTTCGATACCGAAATGGACGCCCCCTATCTGGCAGAGATGGTCCGCGCCGAGATGCTCTCACGCTATGGCGAAGATGCCTACACCTACGGTTACAACGTCTATACCACGGTCGACAGCCGCCTGCAGACCGCCGCCAACAAAGCCATGCACAACAACCTTATCGCTTATGAGCACCGTCATGGTTTCCGCGGGCCGGAAAAGCATGTCGATCTTGCTGAGGATGCCGGTTCTGCTGATTGGCAGAAGGCCCTGGAGGGGATGGACTCCATCGGCGGCCTGGAACCAGGTCTTGTCATTGGCCTGTCCGAGAATGAGGCCGTTGTTGTATTGAAGGATGACAGCCTTCATGTCATCCCCTGGTCGGGGATGGAGTGGGCGCGCCCCTATATCAACGATAACGCCTTGGGGGCAGTCCCCAAGAAGAGCAGCGATATCCTCAAGCGCGGGGATGTGGTACGCGTGGAACAAAACGAAGATGGAGCGTGGCAACTGTCCCAGGTACCCGGGGTCTCCGGCGCGCTGATCTCCCTCGAACCGTCCAGTGGTGCAGTACTTGCCCTGAACGGTGGTTTCGACTTTTACCACAGTAAATTCAACCGCGTAACCCAGGCCGAACGGCAACCCGGCTCCAACTTCAAGCCGTTTATCTACTCTGCCGCACTGGACAACGGTTTCACACCGGCGAGTATCATCAACGATGCTCCCGTGGTGTTCGAAGACAATGCACTGGAGAGCGAATGGCGTCCGGAAAACTACAGTGGCCGCTTCTACGGGCCAACCCGTCTGCGTGAAGCACTGGTCCACTCACGCAACCTTGTCTCCATTCGCATACTGCAGAGTATCGGCATCAACACCGCCATCGACTATGTCGGTAAGTTCGGATTCAAACCCGAACAACTGCCTCATGACCTTTCACTGGCCCTGGGCAGCGTTTCGCTCACCCCTTATCAGTTGGTTCGCGGCTATGCGACCTTTGCAAATGGTGGCTACCTCATAAAGCCCTATTTTATCGAACGTATCGAAAGCAGTGACGGTGCCACCCTGTTTGAGGCCAATCCCGCGCTCGCCTGTGATGAGCAGTGTCGCAGACAGCGGGAAGAACGCCAGGTAATGGCTAACCGGCTTGCATCAGACTTACTCGGCGTCCCGGCAAACACCCAACCGTCAGAGGATAGGCCTGTCGCCGCGGAACAAAACAGTGCTGAGCCCAATTCGGAGAACCAGCCGCAAGACGCGACGCCGGAACCGCGCTTTGCCGAACGCACCGTCGAGCCGCGTAATGTCTATCTCATCCGCTCCCTCATGCACGATGTCATTCACCGAGGCACGGGACGGCGCGCACTTAAACTGGGCCGAAATGACCTGTGCGGCAAGACCGGCACCACCAATGATCAGCGTGATGCCTGGTTCTCGGGCTATAACAATGATGTCGTGACCACCGCTTGGGTCGGCTTCGATGAGCCACGATCGCTGGGACGCTATGAAACAGGCGCACACGCTGCCCTGCCGATGTGGATTGACTACATGCGCGAGGCGCTAAAAGGTATCCCGGAACACCGGATGGCGGAGCCCAACGGGCTGGTTTCGGTACGGATTGACGCCGAAACCGGTAAATACACTTCGGCCGATAACCCCGATGCCATTTTTGAGCTGTTCCGCTCAGAGAATGCCCCGCAAACTGAAAGTGCCTCAGGCGCTGACAACGGAAGCGACAACAGCGGTACGGGAAGCTCCATCACCGAAGGGCTCTTCTAGCTATGGGCAAACGTGGCGCAATAGCCCCAGATCGGCAATTGCGCCAACTGATCGCGCAGTCTGCCGCCAGGGTGATGACAGAGGAGGGTGTGCAGGATTTCGCCATAGCCAAACGTAAGGCGGCGGCTCAACACGGTGTAGAGGGAGACAAAAACCTGCCTAGCAATGAGGAAGTCGAAATAGCGCTGTATGAATATCAACGCCTTTTTCGCGGGCACAGTCAGCCGCAAACCCTCCGGCACCTGAGGGAGACAGCCCTTCAGGCCATGTCGCTATTATCTGAGTTCAAGCCGTGCCTGGTTGGCCCAGTGCTCAGTGGCACGGCAGATGAACATACCCCGGTCTACCTGCACCTGTTCGCCGACACGGCCGAAGAGGTACTTATCTTCCTGATGGAACAGCAGATTCCATTCGAACAGGGTGAACGCCGGATACAATACCCCAACGGCAAGGCAGAAAGCCTCGCCAAGTTCAGCTTCATCGCCGGCGACACGGAACTGCAGCTGACTGTTTTCCCCCCCAAGGGTCGACGCCAGGCCCCGCTCAGTCCCATTGACGGCAGACCACAGCAGCGTGCCGACCAGCGTCAGCTCAAGGCTCTGATGGCCGCGGAGGATCAGGCCCCGGGGTAGTGCTCCGGCCAGCCGCTTCGCGCCACTCCGCTGTCGATAGCGGCCCTCGCCACCGCCGCAGGCAGGCGCTCAATCAGGCGCGGGTCGAAAGGCTTAGGCAGGATATACTCCGGCCCGAAGGCAAGCGCTTCCAGATCATAGGCGTGGAGCACCGTCGCCGGCACCGGCTCCTTGGCCAACTCTCGCAGGGCGTGCACCATCGCCACCTTCATCGGCTCGTTGATACAGCTTGCGCGCACATCCAGTGCCCCGCGGAACATAAACGGGAACCCCAGGACATTGTTCACCTGGTTGGGGTAATCGCTTCGCCCCGTCGCCATCACCAGATCCTGGCGTGCCTGGTATGCCAGCTCCGGGCGGATCTCGGGTTCAGGGTTGGCCAGGGCAAACAGCACCGGTCTGGCGGCCATCAAGGTGAGCATCTCCTCATTGAGCAGTTTTCCCCCCGATACCCCGATAAAGGCATCAGCCCCACGCAGCGCCTCATCCAGCGTTCTGCAGGGGGTATCCACCGCAAAGGGCTGCTTGTAGACGTTGAGATCAGGTCTGCCGCTGTGCACAACTCCTTTGCGGTCCACCAGCAACAGATTCTCACGCTTTGCACCGAGGGCCAGCAGCAGGTTCATGGCGGCAATGCCTGCAGAACCGGCACCGAGACAGACGATGCGCGCCTTCTCCAGTGACTTATCCTGCAGCTCCAGGGCATTGAGCAGGCCTGCGGCAATGATAATCGCCGTGCCGTGCTGGTCGTCATGGAATACCGGTATATCCAGCCGCTGCTGAAGCTCTCGCTCGATCTCGAAACAGTGGGGAGCAGCAATGTCCTCAAGATTGATACCGCCAAAGGTCGGGGCGATTGCCGCCACAGCCTGTACAAACGCCTCCGGCGTCTCTGCCTGAACCTCGATATCGAAGACATCGATATCGGCAAAGCGCTTAAATAGAACGGCCTTCCCCTCCATGACCGGTTTGCTGGCAAGCGCCCCGACATTCCCCAGGCCGAGCACCGCCGTGCCATCGCTGATCACACCCACCAGATTGCCTTTACCGGTATAGCGGAACGCCTCCTCCGGGTTATCGGCAATGGCGCAGACCGGAGCGGCCACACCCGGGGTATAGGCCAGTGCCAGCTGTGCCTGGGTCTCACACGGCTTGGTGATCGCGGTGGCGATCTTTCCCGCCGGCGGCAGGGCATGGTAGTCGAGCGCCGCCTGTTGATGCGGGTCCGGCAGGGGCTTGTCTTCCATTTGCTGTCCTATTTGACGGTTTTCAGTAAGGTCCCCGCGGGCGGTTCCCCCTGGGGATCGTAGTCGTTAAGCAGGCGCAATTGCTCCTCACCATGGTGCTCGAGTGTAGCACTGCGAGCCCGTTGCTCCAGATTCTCGCCATAGCGCACGCGTTTCAACTCGATACGCCGGGGTTCAACCAGAGGGCGTTCGCTCTCACGCAGGGTATGCAAGCTGCGGATGGCTGCAAGAAAGGCCGAATCAAAACCCGCCAGTTCCCCTTTCTCCGCGGGTACGCCATAAAAAGATAACAAAG